>CAUOMQ010000086.1:0-10917 GCA_963456805.1 uncultured Neisseria sp.
AGATATTCCCATCTACTTCAATTCTCACGCACACAAAAATCCATCTTTAAAAAACGTATCATCCTCAATAAAAAATTAACAAACACCCACCGTTTACCCTCCCCTGTCAAAGCAAAAATAATGGTTGCAAAGCGTGTTTCCTCTTTTCCCTCCTCCGTTGATTTGAAATACCGATAAAAAAGGTCGTCTGAAACAGAAAATCCGTTTTCAGACGACCTTTTAAAATCATTCGGTATTATTCGGCGTTATTTTGTGCCACTTCTTCAGTTTCGGTGGCTGCACCGACTTGTTCGGCTTCTACTGCCTCAGTTTTCGCTGCCTGTTTGGCCGCTTGGCGCTCGGCTTGTTCTGCCAAAGCCTGCTGGACAAACGGATGCTGTTGGGCGATGGCTTGTTCTTCCGCGCTGACTTCGCCTTTGAAGCGGTTGTTCAAATCAAAACGTTTTCCACCGCGCGCCAGGGCTTTGAGGTAGCGTGGGCGGCGGCAATGGTTGGCGAGGACGCGGGCGATCAGGGCAGGGTCGTATTGGGGCAGCGCGGCAACAAGGTCTTGGTCGATGCCGACGGCCAGCGGTTTGAATCGTTTGAAGACGTCGTATTTGCCGTAGATGTGGTCGGCAATCATATCGGTCTGTTTTTTCTTGCTCATGGTTTGGACGGCGGATTTCAAAGCTGCGCCCAAAGCGGTTTCTTGTGTCATGTCGTTTGTATTCCTCTAAAATAAAGCCGTGCGTTTCGCTATGGCACGGTAATGGCGGTATTTTAGTATAAAGCCTGTGTTTTGGCTAAGTTTTTTTGCGAATGTTCGATTGTAAATGTTTATGTTGCGGTCAAGCCGGCACACTTATCTCAATAGGTGTTGAGAAAGGTCGTCTGAAAATGTTCGGCACAACCCGCCATGTTTGTTTTCAGACGACCTCTTTAGATTTTATAGTGGATTAAATTTAAACCAGTACGGCGTTACCTCGCCTTGCCGTACTATCTGTACTGTCTGCGGCTTCATCGCCTTGTCCTGATTTAAATTTAATCCACTATATCTTCACTACTTGGTAATGTCTGGCGTATCGACGGCTACGTCGGCATTTTGTGCGCGATGGCGCAGGGCGTGGTCGATAAGCACGAGCGCGAGCATGGCTTCGGCGATGGGGGCGGCGCGCAGTCCGACGCAGGGGTCGTGTCTGCCGTGGGTGGCGAGTTCGACGGGGTTGCCGTTGATGTCTATGCTGCGGCGCGGTGTGGCGATGGAGCTGGTGGGTTTGATGGCGATGTTGACGTGAATGTCTTGTCCAGTGCTGATGCCGCCGAGGATGCCGCCGGAGTGGTTGGACAGGAAGCCTTGCGGGGTGAGTTCGTCGCCATGTTCGCTGCCACGTTGGATGACGCTGCCGAAGCCCGCGCCGATTTCCACGCCTTTGACGGCGTTGATGCCCATCATGGCGTAGGCGATTTCGGCATCGAGGCGGTCGAAAACGGGTTCGCCCAAGCCGACGGGGACGTTGGCCGCTTCGATATGCAGTTTCACGCCGACGGAATCCAACGATTTGCGCACGCTGTCCATATAGTTTTCCAGCTCGGCGATTTGGCTTTGGTTGGCGGCGAAGAAGGGGTTTTGGGAAATGTGTTCGTAGCCTTCAAACTGAATTTCTTTATTGCCGACTTGGGTAACGTAGGCGGTGATTTCTGTGCCGAATTTTTCTTTCAGCCATTTTTTGGCGACGGCGCCGGCGGCAACGCGGGCGGCGGTTTCGCGGGCGGAGCTTCTGCCGCCGCCGCGGTAGTCGCGCGTGCCGTATTTGTGCCAGTAGGTATAGTCGGCATGACCGGGGCGGAAGCTGGTGGCGATGTTGCCGTAGTCTTTGCTGCGTTGGTCGGTATTGCGGATTAAGAGGGCGATGGGTGTGCCGGTGGTTTTGCCTTCGAAGACGCCGGAGAGGATTTCGACTTGGTCGGCTTCGCGGCGTTGGGTAACGTGGCGGCTGGTGCCGGGTTTGCGCCGGTCGAGGTCGGCTTGGATGTCTGATTCGGTCAATGCCAGTCCGGGCGGGCAGCCGTCAATGATGCAGCCCAAACCTGCGCCGTGGCTTTCGCCGAAGGTGGTAACGGTGAAGAGTTGTCCGAAAGTGTTGCCTGCCATGTTTCCCTCTATCGGTCATATGCTGAAAGATGACGGATTTTAGCATACAAAGGTCGTCTGAAACGCTTTCGGCGGGCGAATCCTGCCTTTGACACGCCTTCTGTTATCGAATCAAATCCCAAGCGAATTTGCCTATGGTCAGACACAGCAACACCATAAATCCATAACGTAGAAACTGGGTGCCGCCGCGTATCGCCAATTTCGCGCCGACCACGCCGCCGCACAAATTCGCCAGCGCAAGCGGGATTGCCCACGCCCAAACGACGTGTCCTTGCGGGATGAAAAATGTCAGCGCGGCGAGATTGGTGGTCGAGTTGATGACTTTGCCCGATGCGTTTGCTGTCAAAAAATCGTAGCCGTAAAAGCGGACGAACACGAAAGCCAAAAGGCTGCCCGTCCCCGGTCCGAAAATCCCGTCGTAAAAGCCGATTAATGCGCCGAAAAACAAGCCCCACAAGGTTTCGCGGCGCGTCAGCTTTTCAGTGCGCACCGTTTGTCCCAAATCTTTTTTGATAAAGGTATAAACACACATGGCAATCATGATGACCAGCATCGCCGGTTTCATGTATTGCACGGGGAAAAAGACCACGGCTTTCGCGCCCAGATAGGAAGCGGCAAACGCCAGCACGGCTGCGGGCAGCAGCATTTTCCACGGTACGGGGATTCTGCGCAGATATTGCCCCGTGGCAGTAACCGTCCCGCAGCAAGAGGCAAACTTATTCACGCCCATCACTGAAGCAACAGGTGTGGAAGTGGGCAGCAAGTTGAACAGTCCGGGGATTTGCAACAACCCGCCGCCACCAACCGCCGCGTCCATCAGTCCGGCGCAAAATCCTGTGAGCATTAAGAGGTAGAAAAAGGAATCTACGGGCATAGTCCCTCCCTTGAAAAAAGCCACCTTATCGGTGTCGCGCGATTGTGGCGGAATGCTATCTGAAACAGGCGGTATTTTAACTGAAACCAAACTGCGCCGTATTGCCGCCCATCCCGTTTCAGACGACCTTTTCTTTTAGATTCAGTGACTCACATTGCGGAAGAGGCGTTCCTCCATTAGAATCCGCCCTTCCTTGTTTTCCACATCCATAAGGCACAACTGCGGACAAAACCGTTTTCAGACGACCTGTTTGCCCCGATACCGCAAAAGCGCAATGCCATTAACCGCTGACTGACTTTCTTTTCGGTCGCTTTAAAGATATAGTAGGTTAACGTAAAACAAGGGCGGCTTTGCGTTGCCCTGCCCTGCGTTTTATCCATCTGCCTAAACGATGCGTTTCAGCTCAGTTGAAAGAAACTCCGCGATGAAAGAATTAGACAAAACCGACCTGAAAATCCTGAAAATCCTTCAGCAAAATGCCCGCACACCCATGACGGAGTTGGCAGAAAAAGTCGGATTATCCACCACTCCGGTTACCGAACGCGTCCGCCGTCTTGAGCGCGACAATTTCATTACCGGCTATCATGCCCGCCTCAACCCGCACCAACTCGGGCAAAGCCTGCTGGTCTTTGTCGAGCTGAAGCTGCGTTCCAAATCGGGCAATATTTTTGAAGATTTCCGCCGTGAAATCATGCGGATTCCGCAAATTTTGGAATGCCACCTCGTATCCGGCGAGTACGATTACCTGATCAAAGTCCGCCTGCCCAATATGGCGGCTTATCGGGATATGTTGGGCAATATCCTGCTGCACCTGCCTGCGGCAGCGGAAAGCCGCAGCTATGTCGTTATGGAAGAGGTCAAAGAAACGGCAGTGTTAGATTTAGAGTGATTTAACTACATTAAAAAAGGTCGTCTGAAAGTTTATAACGTTCAGACGACCTTTTTTCAAAATACCTTTTATACCCACGATAGAAACACTATCAACCAAGATGCTTTGACAGCTTCAAATCCATCCCTTCCCCATCAAACCCAAGCATTTCCCTACCAAACCCACAAACAAAAAAAATGCACACATTCAATTGAATGTGTGCCAAGTCTACAAAGGAGAAATAGAGGAGAAACTATTAACTGACTACTCGAACCAGCTAACGAATCGAATTATCCATGAAAATAAAATTTTAGGCAAGTATTTTTCTTGTAAAATTTCTAAATTAATTTATTGGAATATTTAAGCTGTAACTCTATTTCATTACTCTTAGCATGCCGCTTCCAAGCCTGCCCGCCGAATCGATGTTAAAATACGCGCCTCTTTCATCTGCGAGTAAAACACATCATGACCGCCGCCATCGAACACGTTCAAGCCGCCGCCTTTGATTTGGACGGCACATTATGCGATTCCGTCCCCGATCTTGCCGCCGCAGCCGAAGCTATGCGCGAATATCTCGGCATGAAGCCGCTGCCCGCCAAAACCATAGAAGGCTACGTCGGCGACGGCATCGGCAAACTTGTCCACCGCGTCATCACCAACGACCGCGCTCAAGAAGCCGCGCCCGATTTGTGGGAAAAAGGTTTCGTGTTCTACATGAAATACTACCGCGACCACTTGAGCGACTTCACCCGCCCCTACCCCGAAACCGAAGCCGGGCTGGCATTGCTCAAATCGCTGGGCATCCCGCTGGTGGTCATCACCAATAAAAACGAAATCCTCGCTGCCGAACTCTTGAAACAGCTCGGACTCGCCGACTACTTCAGCCTGATTCTCGGCGGCGACAGCCTGCCCGAAAAGAAACCCAGCCCACTGCCGCTGCAACACGCCGCCGAAGTCTTGGGCATCGATCCCGCCAATATGATCATGGTCGGCGATTCCCGCAACGACATCATCGCTGCCAAAGCCGCAGGCTGCCTCAGCGTCGGCGTTACCTTTGGCTACGCCGACATGACCCTGCTCTCGCAAGACAAAGCGACCAAGCCCGATTGGATTATCGGCTCGCTGCCCGAAATTTATGAAAACCTGCGACCGAAAAAAGCGGAAGACGACGAGTAATCAGTATCCTTGTTTTCAGACGACCTTTATTTCCACTTCAAAGGTCGTCTGAAAATAGAGCAGTGGAAATAAAAAGATTCGTCATTATCGAACAAAGAGAATGACGGAATGAAAGTTGCTTATCTCTCCTCTATCCTACGACACACAAGTCAGATTCAAGAATCTGACCTACGAATCGACCTTTTCAGACGACCTCTGCATGAAATCCCAAAAATCCCTGCGCGCCCGCGCGATGGACATCCTTTCCCGACAGGAAATCAGTCGCGTCGGGCTCAAGCGCAAGCTCGCACCGTATGCTGAGAGCGAAGAAGAATTGGAAAACGTGTTGGAAGAGTTTGCCGAACGCAACTGGCAATCCGATCAACGCTACGCCGAAGCCTACATCCACAGCAAAAGCCGCCAACACGGTTCCCTGCGTCTGAAACAGGCATTGGCGCAGCAAGGCATAGACGAAACCGTCAGCCGCGAATTCATGCCCGACAAAGCGAGCGAACTGCAAACCGCAGTCGCCGTGTTGCGCAAAAAATTCAAACAGCCCGCCACCGATTTGAAAGACAAACAAAAACAAGCGCGGTTTCTCGCCTATCGCGGCTTCGATATGGACACCATCCACGCCGCGCTCAAAAGCAGTTGGGACGGAGACGATGTTTTTGAATACGGAGAAAATTAAACCGCCCTGCTTGAATCTTCCTGTCCATCGGCGTACCCTTACGCTTTTGCCACCCATTCACAACAGAGATGACCATGTCCGAAGAACAACGCAACGCCCCTAATCCGCTTTTGGAAGACGAACGCAAAAACCCTGTTTACCGACTCGGTCGGGCTGTCGCCGGATTTATGGTTATCGTATGGGCGGGCGTATTGATTTTGGTGTTTTATTTAGTATTCCGTTTTTGGTTAAACTAAATTTCTCGCACGCTCTCCATCCCATTTTCTACAACCGTTTGCACTTTGCAAAAAGGTCGTCTGAAAAATCAAATATCGATTTTTCAGACGACCTTTTCTAATTCATAAGACACATTTGAGTTCAGAACAGGCAACACCATACCAGTTGAAAGCCATTCACGATAAATTATCTATCCGCTCAAAACCAACCGGCAACAGCGTGAAACAGATAAGTCATACCGCTCCACGCCCATTTGCTTACTGCAACCGTTATCCAACCCATCAACACCAGCACAATCAAACCGAAAAAATCAGGTATATGCAGATAAAGCCAAGCCGCAACAGGTTTGCGCCAAAAATCTGATTGCTGCTGTTTCTTCTCCAAAGCCGCGTGCATAAACGGTCGCTCCAAATGCAGATCACAATCCACACCATACTCGCTGCGCACATACTCATTGATGACTTTCAAAGTACGGCGGCTCGGTTGCAAGAAAATATCGATAAGCGTACCGACGACAGGAATCATGCCGAGCAACATATCCGCAAAAGCAAGATATACGGCAGGACGCATTTTATGATCCGGCACGCCCAACTCCCGCCCCATGCGAAAAGCCTTCATCGTCAAAAAAAGCCCGGCAATATCCCCAACAAAAGGAATCAGCGACAATATGGCATCAATGCCGATTCCTTGTTTGGTAAAAGGAATGCAAAACAAACTATCCATAGTATTGGCATATTTAGCCAACTCACGCTCACGTCGGATGATTTCCTGACGCTCATAAGGTATAGGTGTGTGCTTCATCATGTTTTTATTGTAGTGGTTTAACAAAATTTAGAGCGGTATAACGTCATAGCCGTTTACGGTCATTCTTCACAAAAGCCGATTGCAGTATGGCTGTTTGTGACGCAAGGTCGTCTGAAAATACAGTTTCAAATATTGAAAACTATATTTCAGACGACCTTGGGTTCGTCGCTTACATTATTTGATTGGTTTTAAAGTCGGCAGAACGGTATCCCAAATAGCGAGGACTTCGGCTTCGCTACGCGTCGTTCCATCTTTCTTCTCGGTACCAAACTGCATCATGATGCGTGGATTGCCGCCGTCTCGCTCCCAAATCAACATATATTTGTTGCCGTCCCATTTGATCAGTTTTTCCGTACCCGACATGCCGTTAATGGTACGCGGACCTTGGCGGATGGTGCGGTAGCCTGTGATTTTAAAGATTTTTGCCAATGCACTTTTTTCCGGAGCAATATCCCTTTGCAGCAGCGTCGGTTCGCCTTTCTCAAGCTCGTCACCATGCATAATTTCCAGACTCATATCATGTTGCTTGGCAAATTCAACAGTAGTATGCGCTGTAAACGGTTTTTTGCCATCGTCCGCAATAAAACCACCTATCAGGCAGATACCATGCCGATTCGGTACTTCAAACTCTTGGCGTACCCGCAGGTTATTCAAAAAATCTTGGCGGAATTTTTTCTCCATGCCATTTATCAATTCTTTCTCTTTGGCTTTCCAGTTAGCAGGGGCTTTGCCATGATCCGAAGGAATACGGAAATAACTCCGTACGATATAGGCATCGTTATTATCTAACTTAAAATACAAATCAGCTTCGTAGGGCATACCACGATCCTTGATAATATGCTCCCATTCAAAATCTCTACGCGTTACCTGCATCATCGCTTGCCCTGGAATCAGATTACGGGTGTCAACAACAATTTTTGTTCCTGCTCTACCATTCTGCTTAAACTCGTTGATATTCCTAATATTTCTATTCCAGTCGTTAAACATAACCATCACACTCCAACCGTTGTAATCAATATGTGTACTGCCATGGCGGCGATGAGACGGCAGGCGCAATTGATAGCGGCCGCTGCAATAGGGCTGTTCGGTCCAGTAGGCGGTATCGATAGATGAAGAAGCAATAGTCATGGAGGGATTCCTTTCTGTAAGTGGTGAAACGGCAGGGGCGCATGCAGCAAGTAGGGAAGCTGCCAACAATACAGTAGCGGTCTGTTTCATCATAAGTTCCTTTAAAGGATTAATCTTCCTGTCCGCGTAAAGCGACAGATTCTAAAACAGCAAACAAGGCGTCATGACGGGTTTCATCAAAATTATATGAAGAACCATGCTCGTAACCACCCACATTTTTATCTCCGGTTACCAATACATCTTTTCTAGCAAAAAAGCCTTGGGTAATCGGCGCCTCTCCCGAAGCAGTAGGGACGGTACCGTCACCTCTGTCCGTCCTCTTTTTTTCAGTAAGATGAAGAAAGTAATCTTCACCTCTCAATTTTATTTTTACCGTACCCCTAGGCCCGGAATCTTTAGGCTTCGTCAATACCGCCTCGATCAACTCTTGCTTAGTCAAGTCTCCAGGGAAATTCCTATCACTCACCCATTTAATAGTATCCCAAGTGAGATGGTCTTTACTGTCACAAAAACTGATTCGGGTTTTATTGTCATCAGTTAAATAATAAGTAGCATGTGTATGTTGATATTTTTGTACTATATTAAAATTTTCCTCAAAAATGTCCTCATCCGTTCTACCTTTTTGAAAGATAGTCTTTGTACCATTCGGATTAAAATTGATACGGTCTATTTGCTCTTCTTGTCCATCATTAAGATTTTTCGGCTTGGTCGGCCACAAACCAAACCATTTATCATAATTTTGATAGAGCTCCTCAGTATTGAAACTGAAGCGTATATTTTTCCCCTCATTATCTGCCACATGAAGCCAAGCATTGGGATCACTTACCTTATCTCCACTAAAGCGGCGTGGAGTATAGTTTGGCCAAGGGGTCAGTTGCATGGCACCAGGCGAATTGAGCAAAATGGGGGAAGTTGCACGCGAAGTAAAACCCAATACCACAGCCAATCCCGCCTCTTTCAATGCACTTACCCATAAAGTCGGCATGAAACATTCATAAAAATGACGCGGTGGCGGTTCATTGCTAAATCCTGCCCTTAACCGTTTATAAAAAGCAGGCGAGCCCGTAGCGGGCATGACATTATGAAAAATACCGCAGATTTTATCAGCGTTTTTAATATCAGCCGGCTCA
Organism: uncultured Neisseria sp.; assembly: GCA_963456805.1. Classification (GTDB taxonomy): domain Bacteria; phylum Pseudomonadota; class Gammaproteobacteria; order Burkholderiales; family Neisseriaceae; genus Neisseria. The sequence goes on from CAUOMQ010000086.1 coordinate 9,001, forward strand.
TCACTGGTTGCTTGCTTTGCATATGCACGTGTTACCAACCCACCCATAGAATGGGTAAGAATCAAAAATTGCTCACTATTGCATTCTTCCAATGCACGCTGGATACGGCTATTCAAATCACTGCGACCAAAGGGGAAATTGGTACCATCCTCTTTTTCTGACTCCAAAAATTCTAGAGAATTAGGATCATACCCAGTCCCCGATTCGGCATTATCACGCAACCAGTTGTAGCCGCATATATAGACAGGAAACTGATAATTCACCACTTTTTTCAGCCATTCCGCCAATATTTTCTGCGCTTCAGCACTGGACTCTTGTTCAGACAAAGGCTTTTCCAATTTTGGCTGCTCTTTGTCGCGATTGATGATATATCGATCTATCCTTGCCAATACGGCTTTCCAAGGCTGCGTGTCTTTTTTCTTTGCAACAAAATTTGCATAATCACTATCACTCAAGCCATTTGTTCCATTTTGATTTCCATTGCTGGTTTTAGCAGCATCTCTAATATCTTGAGCCAAACTATTCAGATTATTTTCCAAAAAAACCGCAAAATCTTGATAAGAATCGGCATGAACCGTTCCCCACCCTCGAAAACGCAATTGTTCTTTGATTAACTCTTTAGGACGGGGTTTTCCATTTTCCCATCTCTCTTTCCATTCCTCATATTGCTTTTGCTCATCACGAATTTCCGAAGAATCAGAAGAAGAGCTTTTTTGCAGTTGCGCCATTTTGAGATTGTGTCGCTGCTCACCGGCCTTTAAAATCTTTTTTTTCAAACATTCAGTATTAGTTCTTATAGGATTTTTAGGAAAATGCGTTATCGGACCTCGCCAATCGACAGCAGTCAATTCTTGATGAATTTCGCGATGACGTGCTTTTACTCTGCGGAACAGACCATCTTTGAACACTGCACCTATTGATTTCAATAGACCGTTTGGCGGCATCCATGACTTTTCTACTTTTTCCTTCTTGAGCACCTCCCAGTCCTTTTCCTGATTCTCCTCTCCGTTTTCAACATCTTTAGCCGGCTCTCCCGATTCAGATTTTTGACTGGGCTTTACCCAACCGTTTCGATATAGCAGATTGGATCCCATAATGCCGGGGAGAAGCATGATCGGCATATAGCGTGCAATCTCCATCTGGCATTTTTGCTGATCTTCCGTAGATGTCATCCTCGCTTGTGCGGTCGGATTGCCGTTTTTATCCAATGTCGGATTTAATTTAATGTTTGGGTCAATCATTTCTTCTTGTCCTTAGGCAAAAGAGTCAAGGTAAATTTTTCCATAGTAGAATCATTGCGCTGAATGCCGGTACTACCATTTGCATCCGTAGTCCCCCGTATTTTGGTACCGTCAGCACGTGTTAGAACAAATCGGCGGTTTGCAATCGGGCTTCCATTTAAAGTGGTAACGATTACTTCCTGATCAAATTTTGATTTAGGCATATCATTAAACATATGGCTCAAGCTCTGCGGTCCCGTCACCTCCAACGGCGCCTTCACCCTAACCAGCTTCGGACTGCCAATCTCAATTTCTCCATTTGAGAATTTGATGTATGCGCCTTTGCAGGTAATTAACACTTCTTCTTGCGCTGCAATATTTACTCTGCCTGAACTACTGGTCAGCACCGCATCCTTCAACGCATTCAGCTGCAACTCGTCATTCTGTGCCTGCACCTCCACTTTGCCCTGATTGGCCTGCACCTTGATGCCGCTGCTTTGCGCAAACAGGTTGAGGCTTTCTACTGCATGGGCGGTCAGGCTTTGACCGGCGGTGATGTCGGTATGGTTGCCGCTGATGAGGTGGATGTTTTCATTGGCAGTGTGCAGTTGGCTTTGTTGGGTTGCGGTGGCGATGCCGGCGGGGGCGGTTTGGATCAAACCGGCCTCTTTCAGGTCTTTGAGTGCGTCTTTCAGAC
>CAUOMQ010000087.1:0-10737 GCA_963456805.1 uncultured Neisseria sp.
TTGAGCTAAGGCGAGGCAACGCCGTACTGGTTTAAAGTTAATCCACTATATTTCAAATACAAAAGACGTTTCGATTAGCGGAAAGGGGCAGGATCAGATGACAGAATGAAAATGAAAAATTGTGGGATGTCTTATCGACAGGGATTGGCTTGATGATGCTTGATGGCATGAGATAAAAAAAATAACCGCCTTAGGCGGTTTTTGTGGTGGCCAGAGGCGGAATCGAACCGCCGACACACGGATTTTCAATCCGTTGCTCTACCAACTGAGCTATCTGGCCTTCATCTGCATTGCAGGGAAGTGGGCATTAAACCAAAAACAACGGGTTCATGCAAGGTTTATTTTGAAATGGTGCGGAGATATTTTATAAACTTTTGTTTTAGCTTAAATTAAATTTCGATGATTTTGAACAAAATCCGCCGGAGATCGACCGTCGGCACCCATAATTTTTCCATCGGGGAGGATTGTCGATTTCAGACGACCTATGTGTCGTTTTAAGATACAATCGCTTTTTTGTTTCTGAAGATATCTGTTTGATGTTGTATGATTTTTTAAAAGATATGTGGGATATTCTGCGTCTGCGCTATAAAAATCCTGCTGATTATTTCTATACGCTGCCCGTCATTTTGGCGATTTTGCTGCTGTTGGGCATGATTAATGCGGCAGATATGTCGACCTTGCTCGGCGTCAGCACTGCCGCCGTTGTCTTTGGCGTGTTGGTTACCGTTATAAAGTGGCTGATTTTGAGCCGCGTGATGCGTCATGTTTTGAGCAGAAACGGCGCGCCGCGCCTGCCTTTATGGGGATTCATCTTGGCATCGGAGGCTCTGATGATTCCCGCGCTGCTTGTGTTTTATGTCCCACAGATTACGCCGCTGCTGATGTTTTGGAAAACTTGGGCGTTTTGGGTGCAGGCTGTCGGCTTGATGCAAATGGGTCAGGTTAAAGTTTGGACGGTATTCAAAGGTTATCTTTTGTACTTCTGCTGCATGGTTCTGATTATAGGGATTTTGATACAGCTATTTACACTGGCTGGCTGGTTCGATAAAGCAACGCTAATGCAAAACTTTAATGCGTTAACGGCTGCTATGGAGCAGGCGAGATAAGCTAGGGGTCGTCTGAAAATTCACCCTTCTCGTTTTCAGACGACCTTCTTTCAAAGAAAAAACCTGCACGGTTGTCCGTGCAGGTTTTTGTTTGCGCTCAGGTTTGGGCAACCTTACATCATGCCGCCCATTCCACCCATGCCGCCCATGTCAGGCATAGCTGGTTTTTCTTCAGGGATTTCGGCAATCATGCAGTCGGTCGTCAGCATCAGGCCGGCGATAGACGCGGCGTGTTGCAGCGCGGAACGGGTTACTTTGGCAGGGTCGAGTACGCCCATTTCGATCATGTCGCCGTATTCGCCGGAGCCTGCGTTGTAACCGTAGTTGCCTTTGCCTTCCAGCACTTTGTTCACCACTACGCTAGGCTCGCCGCCTGCGTTGGCAACGATTTGGCGCAGCGGAGACTCAACGGCACGCAAGACGATTTGTACGCCTGCGTCTTGGTCGGCATTGCCGGTGTGCAGGTTTTCCAGAGCGGCACGGGCGCGCAACAGGGCTACGCCGCCGCCGGCAACCACGCCTTCTTCAACGGCTGCGCGGGTAGCGTGCAGCGCGTCTTCCACGCGGTCTTTTTTCTCTTTCATTTCGACTTCGGTAGCGGCACCGACTTTAATCACTGCCACGCCGCCTGCCAATTTGGCAACGCGCTCTTGCAGTTTTTCTTTGTCGTAATCGCTGGTTGCGGTTTCGATTTGTTGGCGGATTTCGGCAACACGCGCTTCGATTTGGGCAGCGTCGCCGAAGCCGTCGATGATGGTGGTGTTTTCTTTACCGATTTCGATGCGTTTGGCTTGACCCAAGTCTTCCAAAGTGGCTTTTTCCAAAGACAGACCGACTTCTTCGGCAATCACGGTACCGCCGGTCAGGATGGCGATGTCTTGCAACATGGCTTTGCGGCGGTCGCCAAAGCCCGGAGCTTTAACGGCAACGGTTTTCAGGATGCCGCGGATGTTGTTCACCACCAAAGTCGCCAAGGCTTCGCCTTCTACGTCTTCAGCGATAATCAAGAGCGGACGGCTGGCTTTTGCCACTTGTTCCAAAACAGGCAGCAGGTCGCGGATGTTGCTGATTTTTTTGTCGAACAGCAATACAAAAGGATTGTCCAGCGCGGCGATTTGTTTTTCTGCGTCGTTGATGAAGTAAGGGGACAGGTAGCCGCGGTCGAACTGCATACCTTCGACGACATCCAATTCGTTTTCCAAAGATTTGCCGTCTTCAACGGTAATCACGCCTTCTTTGCCGACTTTTTCCATCGCTTCGGCAATAATCGCGCCGACTTGTTCGTCGGAGTTGGCGGAAATCGAGCCGACTTGGGCGATTTCTTTGGAAGTGTCGCAAGGTTTGGCGATGTTTTTCAGCTCTTCAACCAAAGCGGCGACGGCTTTGTCGATACCGCGTTTCAGGTCGGTCGGGTTCATGCCGGCGGTAACGTATTTCATGCCTTCGGCTACGATGGCTTGCGCCAGTACGGTGGCGGTAGTCGTACCGTCGCCCGCTACGTCGTTGGTTTTGGACGCGACTTCTTTCACCATTTGCGCGCCCATGTTTTCGAATTTGTCTTTCAATTCGATTTCTTTAGCGACGGTAACGCCGTCTTTGGTGATGTGCGGGCCGCCGAATGCGCGGTCAACTACTACGTTGCGGCCTTTAGGGCCCAAAGTTACGCGGACGGCGTTTGCCAGAGTGTTCACGCCGCTGACCATTTTTTGGCGGACTTCGTTACCGAACTGTACGTCTTTTGCTGCCATATTTTGATTCTCCTAATTTATTTAATACATTTGATTCTGTCTGAGGTCGTCTGAAAACCTTGTATAGCCTTTTCAGACGACCTGTCGTTTTGAATGCACGGAATGCTTATTCCACAATCCCGAAAATGTCTTCTTCGCGCATTACCAACAGCTCTTCGCCGTCGGCTTTTACGGTTTGGCCACTGTATTTGCCGAAAATGACTTTGTCGCCGACTTTGACATCTAGCGGACGGCGGTTGCCGTCTTTACCGATTTTGCCTGCGCCCACGGCGATCACTTCGCCCATATCGGGTTTTTCGGCGGCTGCGCCCGGCAGGACGATGCCTGATGCGGTTTTCTCTTCAGCTTCCAAGCGTTTGACGACGACGCGGTCGTGTAAAGGACGGATGGTCATGTTTTATGCTCCGATAAATAGTTTGAAAACAATCATCTGCCTTCAGCCGGCAGATGCGGTTTGAAAAATAAGGCGGCAAGTTTGTCAACAAACTTACCTGAACACAGCGGCAAATTAGGGTTCGGCCCGATAAATTCAAGGGAAGAAGTAAAAATTTTCTATGCGGGGTCGTCTGAAAACGGGCATGACAGATTGCGCACTATCTCTCAATACGGTTCAAACAGGCTGGCATTTTCAAATGAACTTTTATAGTCGGCAAGCTTCAAATGGTTCTATCAGCAAAAGGCATGAAACGATGGATGCAAACCTATGCACGCCTTTACAAAATAATATCCTATCTTTAAAATAAATAGAAATTATTATTAATAAATAGTTTAGTTAAAGAACTGAAACTTATCCAATAAGGAAATTTACATGACTTCCCCCCTGTTCCGATTCAGCCTGCTTTCACTGGCACTCGCCGCCGGCTTTGCCCACGCGGAAAACGAAGCGAAAGAAAGCGTTACCCTTGATACTGTTACTGTGAAAGGCGACCGACAAGGCAGCAAAATTAGAACCAACATTGTTACCCTTCAGCAAAAAGACGAAAACACGGCAACCGATTTACGCGGATTATTGAAAGACGAACCTGCTATCGATTTCGGCGGCGGCAACGGCTCATCTCAATTCCTGACGCTGCGCGGCATGGGACAGAACTCGGTGGATATTAAGGTGGACAACGCCTATTCCGACAGCCAAATGCTGTATCACCAAGGCCGTTTCATCATCGACCCAGCACTGGTCAAAATCGTCTCTGTACAGAAAGGCGCGGGTTCTGCATCTGCCGGTATCGGCGCGACCAACGGCGCGATTATTACCAAAACCGTCGATGCCGAAGACTTGCTCAAAGGTTTGGACAAAAACTGGGGGGTACGCCTCAACAGCGGCTATGCCTCTAATGACGGCGTAAGCTACGGCGCAAGCGTGTTTGGGAAAGCGGGCAACTTCGACGGCTTATTCTCTTACAGCCGCAACGATGAAAAAGATTACGAACCCGGTAAAGGGTATACAAACAGCAACGGCGGCAAAACCGTACCATTCAGCGCGCTGGACAAACGCAGCTATCTTGCCAAAATCGGCGCAAACTTCGGCGACCACCGCTTAGTGTTAAGCCACATGAATGATCAACACCGGGGCATCCGCACCGTCCGTGAAGAATTTACCGCCACCGATAATCCTCGTCTGACTTTGGCACGCCAAGCCCCGACCTACCGCGAAACCAGCCTCTCCAACACCAATTTGGAATGGACGGCGCGCAACTTGGGCTTTGTTGAAAAACTGGATGCCAACGCCTACCTAATGAAAAACGAACGCTATTCCGCCGATGACAGCAAAAACGGCTACGCAGGCAATCTGCCCGGCCCGAACACGACCGTTATCGAAACCAAAGGCGCGAATTTCAATCTGGACAGCCGCATTGCTGAAAACACATTAATCAAATACGGTGTCAACTACCGCCATCAAGAAATCAAACCTCCGGTATTCTTCAGCGCAGCCTTGAGCAATCCGAAGAAAAGCGATGCCGGCATTTACGCCGAAGCCATCCACGACATCGGCGACTTTACCCTTACAGGCGGTTTGCGCTACGACCATTTCAACATCAAAACCCATGACGGCAAATCCGTTTCCGACGGCACAGTCAACCCGAGCTTCGGCGTGATTTGGCAGCCGCACGAACACTGGAATCTCAGTGCCAGCCACAACTACGCATCCCGCAGCCCGCGTCTTTACGATGCGATGCGTCAACATGGACGCGGAAATTCCATCACATCGATTGCAGACGGCACTAAAGCCGAACGCGCCCGCAATACCGAAATCGGCTTCAACTACAACAACGGCAACTTTGCCGCTAACGGTAGCTATTTCTGGCAAAAAATCAAAGATGCCGTCGCAGGTCCGCAGCAACGCCATGATGCCGCAGGCAATCCGATTGCAGGCGTACGCGAAATCGTCAATGCGGGCTACATCAAAAACCATGGCTATGAATTGGGCGCATCCTACCGCACAGGCGGCCTGCTGGCTAAAGTCGGCGTCAGCCACAGCAAACCGCGCATCTACGACACCCATCCTGAAAACCTGTTAAGCGCAAACCCCGAATTTGCCGTACAAACCGGCCGCACTTGGACGACCTCCCTCTCCTACCGCTTCCAAAATCCGAATTTGGAAATCGGCTGGCGTGGTCGCTACCTCCAAAAAGCCTCCGGTTCGGTATTGGTTCGCGACAAGGGCGAAGTCAAACGCAAAGGCTACGGCGTGAACGACATATTCGCCAACTGGAAACCGCTGGGCAAAGATACGCTCAACGTCAACTTCGCAGTCAACAACGTGTTCAACAAGTTCTACTATCCGCACAGCCAACGCGGCGAAACCCTGCCGGGCATCGGTCGTGATGTTCGTCTGAGCGTTAACTACCGCTTCTAAGAAACGCGTAAAAACAAAGACGTCGTCTGAAAACCCTTTACTGTTTTTCAGACGACGTCTTTCTGTTTGGAAACCGTATTTACAGGAAGACTGTTTGTTCAAATATCCTTTCGGACAACCTTGTCGCGTTTCGCTTCGGTTGAGTGAATGTATTGCATCAGCGTTTTAATAAAAACGGTCAAATCACGCTGCCACGAATGGCGGTTTGTTTTGGTGAAATACAGCGATATTTCGGGCTGCTCCATCAGATAGCAACCGAAACTCTCGTGCAGCGGTATAACGCTGATATCGTTCACATTATAAAAAGCAATGGTCATCGGCAGCGTGAAATAGGGATGTGACAGCGTCCACATGGCAGGGAAGGCGGGACTGTCCTCTTCAGAAGCAACAGTTAAATCATGGTTATACAGGGCGTTGCGCAGGTCTGTGATGTGCTTTTTCATGTTTTTATTTTTCATTCTATTTGGAAAAATGCTTGAACAAAGCGGGTGATGTTTGCCCGATTTACTGCTTGCAGCACAACGACTGCTTCGTTTTTCAAAAAACCGACTGAGTCAGATTCATCGGCACGGGTTTGGTTGAGGCGGCATAAATCGTAGAAGGTAAAAACAAAATTTTGCCCATTGATACATAATGGAAAATCCAATAGACGGCCTTTGTTCTCAGCTTCAAATTCGGCAAGATCATCAAACCATTCAGAAAATGTGATGTGCATGATTTTCCTTTTAAAATCGTATGAAAAGTCCGTTTCGTTAGAATGACTTTCAAAAGGTCTTTTCAGACGACCTCAAAGCTACCTAAAAAGCCAAATACTTCAATTCTCACGGATGACGCGCAAGTCCAACCGCTATTTGAAATGCAATAGAAAATAAAAAATCCTGCATATTGCTATGCAGGATTTTTTATTTGGGGTGGCTGATGGGGCTCGAACCCACGACAACTGGAATCACAATCCAGGGCTCTACCAACTGAGCTACAGCCACCATTAACTTTTGGCACGCCCGACAGGAATCGAACCTGTAACCCCCGACTTAGAAGGTCGGTGCTCTATCCGGTTGAGCTACGGGCGCTCATGCCGATTCGTGCTGAATTTTTTGTGTGGTCGGGGCGGTGGGATTCGAACTCACGACCCTCTGCTCCCAAAGCAGATGCGCTAACCGGGCTGCGCTACGCCCCGACTGAAGAATGGGAATATACAGATACGCCGAAATCCTGTCAATCCAATTTGAGATCATTTTTCTTTTTTCTAAATTATCTGTTTATTTTTATTTAAAATTTAATTTTTTGCCTACTTCATACCGGGTGTAATGCCGTTCAAAAATACAGTTTCGGTTTTTGCTGTTATCCGACTGCCAAATCGGTTTAAAAATGCGATAATTGCGTTTGCTATTTATTGATAACCAAATGGAAATTTCATGACAGCCCAATTGATTGACGGTAAAAAAATATCGCAGGAGCGTTTGCAGCTGGTATCCGCTGCGGTAGCCAAGCGGCTTGAATCCGGATTGCGCGCGCCTTGTTTGGCCGTGGTGTTGGTCGGTGACAATCCTGCCAGTGCCGTATATGTCCGCAACAAAAAATCGGCATGCCAAAAATGCGGCATCCGGTCTTTGTCTTATGAGCTGCCAGCGTCGACTTCTCAGGAAGATTTGCTGAAGCTGATTGATGAATTGAACGGGAACGCGGAAGTAGACGGTATTTTGGTGCAGCTTCCGCTTCCTGAGGGCTTAGACAGTCAGGCTGTTTTGGAACGTATCCATCCGGACAAAGATGTGGACGGCTTTCATCCTTATAACGTGGGTCGTTTGGTGGTAAAAATGCCGCTGATGCGTCCTTGTACGCCCAAGGGTGTGATGACGCTGCTGGAGGCTTACGGTATCGATCCGAAAGGCAAGAAGGCGGTGGTCGTCGGGGCATCGAATATTGTCGGACGCCCGCAGGCATTGGAGCTGCTGCTTGCCCGCGCTACGGTAACGATTTGCCACAGCGCGACGGAAAACTTGGACAAGGAAGTCGGGGCTGCCGATATTGTGGTGGTAGGCGTCGGGATTCCCAATTTTGTCAAAGGGGAATGGATTAAACCCGGCGCGGTGGTGATTGATGTCGGGATTAACCGTTTGGAAGATGGCAGCCTGTGCGGCGATGTGGAATTTGATGTGGCAAAAGAACGGGCGGGCATGATTACCCCGGTACCCGGCGGGGTCGGTCCGATGACGATTGCTACTTTATTGGAAAATACTTTACATGCTGCGACACTGCATGACTAAACCACTGTAAACTGACACGATACGGCAGGCGGCAGATTGGCGGCTTCACGTTCAACCGCTGGAAAACATTATTCGACGTGGCGGAACATGCCTAAAGTCAATCTGTCCAGCCCTGCCAAATCTTGTTGCGTACTGACTTCGGCAAAGCCGTTTGCCGTCAAAACCTGCCGCACTGCGGCGCCTTGGTTGTAACCATGTTCCAGCAGCAGCCATCCGCCCTCTTTTAAAAATTCCGGCGCGCGCTGCGCCAGCTCTCGAATACAGCTCAAGCCGTCGGCAAAATCTGTCAATGCCGTTTGCGGCTCGAATCTCAAATCCCCTTGGCTCAAATGCTCGTCGCCGGCTTCGATATAAGGCGGATTGGAAACAATGACATCGAAGCGGTGTTTGTCTTCAGACGACGTCTTATCCGTCTCAAACCATGAACCCAATGCAAACTCGACCCTTGCGCCCAGAGTTTCCGCGTTTTTACGGGCAATCGCCAACGCTCCGCCGCTGATATCGGAAGCGCGCACTACCGCATCCGTTCTTTCCAACGCCACCGTCACGGCAACCGCCCCGCTGCCCGTTCCCAAATCCCAAACCTGTCCGTTTGCAGGGAGATGCCCGATAACCGCCTCCACCAAATGCTCGGTTTCGGGACGGGGAATCAACACGTCGGGACCGACTTCAAACCATCGTCCGTAAAACTCCCGTCCGCCTAAAATATACGCCATCGGCTCGCCTTTCAGACGACGTGCCTGCAGGATATCCAGTTGCGCGGCTACTGCTTCCGGCAGCGGATCGGCACCTTGCGTGACCAACTGCACACGGCTATAACCGCCTGCATGTTGCAGCAACATACGGGCTTCGAGTCTCGGCAACTGCGAATGGCGCAGCCATTGGTCTAAGGTCATGTCGTGTTTGTCCTGAGTTTGTACGGGTAACGGTGAGGGGTCCTGTTTATCTTAATCTTTGCGCGGCGACCAGTAAACTTCTTCTTTTTTGACGATACCGCGTTTGAGGATATCGGCGGCAAGGGCGGCGGTGTCGGGCGGATTTTGGTAGAACGCCGCGTCTTCCTTGCTCATTGCGGAATAGATGCCTTTCCAGTGGGTTTTGGCTGGCGGAAGGGGGAGGACTTCGTCTAGGCGCGGGAAGGTATAGAAAATATTGCCGCTGGTAGTGTCCGTGCCTTGAAGTGCTACATATAGTTCATGATAGGCTGCTATTCGAACGGGGTCGGCAGGGGTAGCGGAAAATTCCTGCATAAAACCTTTTGATTCCCCAAAAATGTCTGTCAATATTAAGGCTGATATTCCCCCTTTTTCGCCTCCATACCGTACGGCATTGTGCATCAGTGACAATGCCTCATCTAATTTGCCGTTCATTGCCTTCAACATTCCCAATTCATACATTGCCGCTGAAAATTTCTGCTTGGCAGCACAATCAAGCAACACTTGAGCGGTTTTTAAATCTTTGAGCTTTATATCGTAAATCCGTGCCAATTCATACTGCGCCAATGGGACGCCTAATTCCACTGCCTTTTGCAGGTAGGCAAGGCCGAGTTTCGGGTCGTAATAACCTGCATGGCCGTCATACAAGGAGTCAAACAGCCAGTAGTATGCTATTGCCCAATCCTTCTCCAAGCCATAATGCAACCATTTGCGGGCGCGGTCGGGACGTTGGTCAAACAAATCCCCCATCGCTCCTTGGGTGCCGGTGTAGAGCAGGTAGAGATTGTTGATGGCACGGTAATGTCCACGACTTGCCGCCGCTTCGTACAGAATCACCATATCCTGCAACTCTTGCGCGGTTCTGCGCCAACTTTGGGCATGGAGTAAGGTTGCTGCCCGATACCATTGCTCGGCTTCGGCATCAGTGTCGGACGGCGGTGTCCAAGTAGCGCAGGTGTATTGGGTACGGTTGGGATCGAATGCCTTGGGGGCGGGATGGGTTTGGACGTAATCGCGGTCGGGCATGTCAGGAGACGCCGAACCGCAGGAAACCAGCAGTGGGATAAGCAGGGCGATGAAAGTGAGTTTTTTCATGGTATGTGTTGATTGTGTTTGTGTTGAGGTCGTCTGAAACCGGAAATCAGGTTTCAGACGACCTTTTTATGGGTTTCAACCTATCCTTTTAAACGGCGGCAGGCTGGCTAGTAATTGTTGGCCGTATCGCTGCGTTTTGACACGGTTGTCGAGGATGGTCACGCGGCCGTAGTCTTGTTCGGTGCGGATGAGGCGGCCGACGGCTTGGATGAGTTTGATGCCGGCTTCGGGGACGGTGATTTCGATGAAGGGGTTGCCGCCGCGTTGTTCTATCCAGCGGTTTTGGGTTTTTTCGATGGGGTTGTCGGGCATGGCGAAGGGGAGTTTGGCGATGATGACTTGCACGCAGGCGGTGCCGGGCAGGTCGAGTCCTTCGGCGAAGCTGTCGAGTCCGAAGATGATGCTGGCTTTGCCGTCTTCTATGGCTTGGTGGTGTTTTTGCAGGAGGACGGCTTTGGGCAATTCGCCTTGTACGAGCAAGAGCGGCAGGTAGTCTTCGGGCAGGCGCAGGGCGACATCCTGCATTTGTTTGCGCGAGGAAAACAGGACGAGCGTGCCGATGGCTTCGGTGGGCGAAATGAGCTTGGGCAGCCATTCGACGATGGCGGCGGTGTGCGCGGCGGGGTCTTTGGGGCTGGCGTGTACGGGCGGGATGTAGAGTTCGCCTTGCGCGTCGAAATCAAACGGGCTTTCTAGGGCGAGGGTGGTGGTTTCGGGCAGCCATTGCAGTCC
>CAUOMQ010000088.1:0-10692 GCA_963456805.1 uncultured Neisseria sp.
GCGTTACCTCGCCTTAGCTCAAAGAGAACGATTCTCTAAGGTGCTGAAGCACCAATTGAATCGGTTCCGTACTATCTGTACTGCCTGCGGCTTCGTCGCCTTGTCCTGATTTAAATTTAATCCACTATATCTGAATGCAATCAGCTTTGCGGTCGGTAAATCTTATCGAATACGCCGCCGTCGTTGAAAAATCGTGCTTGTGCTTTGCGCCAACCGCCGAAGGTTTCGTCGATGCTGACCAGTTTTAAATCGGGGAAGCGTGTTTTAAATTCGGCGCGTACGGCTTCGTCGGTGGGGCGGTAGAAATGGCGTGCCGACATTCGTTGCGCTTCTTTGCTATACAGCATTTCCAAATAGGTTTTGGCGATTTGTTCTGTGCCTTTTTCTTTTGCTACTGCGCTGACCACGGCGACGGGTGGTTCGCACAGCATGGATATTGACGGCGTGATGATTTCAAATTGGTTCGGATTTTCCTGCAAGGCGAGGTGGGCTTCGTTTTCCCATACCAGCAAAACATCGCCTAATCCGCGCCGTGTAAAGGTTATGGTCGAACCGCGCGCGCCTGCGTCCATGACCGGCACGCGGCGGTAGAGTTCGGAGACAAATTGTTCTGCCGCCGCATCTCCGCCTTTTTCTTGTGCGTACGCCCAAGCCGACAGGAAATTCCAGCGTGCGCCGCCTGAGGTTTTCGGGTTTGCCGTGATGATTTGTACGTCGCCTTTGACCAAGTCGTCCCAGTCATGAATCTGCTTGGGGTTGCCTTTGCGGACCAGGAACACGATGGTTGAAGTGTAGGGCGTGCTGTTGTGCGGCAGGGCTTTTTGCCAATCTGCCGACAAGAGTTGCCTGCCTGCTTTGCTGTGATGGAGCGCGTCGATGTCGGATGCCAGCGCAAGCGTTACGACATCGGCTTTCAAGCCGTTTTGCACGGTCAATGATTGTTTGCCCGAACCGCCGTTGGAGAGGCGGATATCTGCTTCCTGTCCGTGTGTTTTTTGCCAGTAGTGTTGGAAAAACGGGTTGTATTCGCGGTAGAACTCGCGTGTCGGGTCGTACGATACATTCAACATGACGACGCGCTCGGGTTTGCCTTTGCCCGACGTGCCGCCGGACTGCCCGCATGAGGCGAGCCACACCGTCGCGCCGATGAAGATAATGCCCAGCCATGATTTGAGTCCCATCATATTTTCCTTATTAGACAAATACTTGAGCGGGGAATATAACAAGGCGGGAATTGCGCGGGAAATATTGTTTGCTTCTTTGGATATAACGGAAATGCGTTTGCGGCGATATGGAGTTTGGTATTTATAGATATCGCGTTTGAAGGGATGAATAACGGAAAGGTCGTCTGAAAACGGATTTCGGTTTTCAGACGACCTTTTGTCAATGATGAACCATGCAGACAATGCCTAGCTGTGAACGCTGTTTGCCCAAGTCTAAAACTATTTGCTTCGGACGGACAGGATTCAGCGGTGCATAATCATGGCTTTAATCCACGCAGGTATTTCACGGGAGAGCTTGCGCAGGTAATTGGGCGTGGAGTCGCCGCAGGAATCGGAAGCGTAAAACTGGACGTTTTTGCCTTTTAAATGACGGTTGACGAGCCACTCGGCGCGTGCGAGATGGAAGGCGTCGCTGACGATGATGACGTTGGATACGTCTTGCAACAGCGGTGCGCTCAAGGCGATGTTTTCAAAGGTGCTTTCCGATTTGTTTTCGATGCGGATGTGTTCGGGCGGGATGCCCATGTCTATCGCCATAGATTGCATGGCTGCCGCTTCGTTGCTGCCGTCGCCGTCCGTGCCGCCGCTCATCAGCAATCCACTGACTTTGTTTTGGCGGTAGAGGGCGACGCCTGCTTCCACTCGGGAACGCAGGCAGGGATTGGGCTTGCCGCGCCTGTTGACGGAATTGCCCAAGATGACGGCGATGTCGGCGGGTTTGATGTTTTGGGATGCTTTTTCTGCTTGGACGGCTTGGTAATGCAGCCAAGCCACGCTGGTCGCCCAGATGAGGAGAAGCGGGAGGAAGCCCCATATTATCCATCTTTTCATAAATGATTCCTTAGGGTGTATCGGGTGTGTGCGGCGGGATATCGGTTGGATGGCGCGGCAGTGAAACATCATAGCATATGCGGATTGTCTGACCGGTAAGACGGGATGGGCGGTAGATTTCGGTTGCGGACGGGACGGGTATGTTGTGTTGTTATCGCGGGAGGTCGTCTGAAACCATCTTCTGTTTTTCAGACGACCTCGTAAATGTTAAGATAAACCATTTTCCCCTTTACGGTATGGAAGGACGCAAAAAGCGGCGGCATCGGGTTGCCTGCTGTTTTGCGTGGTTCCGCCATGTATTGACCGAAAGCCATTTATGACCGATATCCTCAATAAAATCCTTGCCACCAAGGCCCAAGAAGTTGCCGCGCAAAAAGCGGCTGCGCCACTTGCGGAAGTCAAAGCGCAGTTGCGCGATGCCGAACCCGTGCGTGACTTTTTTGCTTCCATCCGCAATAAACACGCCCAAAACCTGCCTGCCATTATCGCGGAAATCAAAAAAGCCAGTCCCAGTAAAGGGCTGATACGGCCTGATTTTCACCCTGCGGATATTGCGCGCGCTTATGAACGCGCGGGGGCGGCTTGTTTGTCTGTGTTGACCGACGAAGTGTATTTCCAAGGTTCGCCCGAGTATTTGAAACAGGCGCGTTCGGCGGTCAGCCTGCCGGTGTTGCGTAAGGATTTCATTATCGACGACTATCAGATTTATCAGGCGCGCACATGGGGCGCAGATGCGGTTTTATTGATTGCGGCGGCTTTGGATGCCGCGCAGTTGGCGCATTTTGAAGCCGTTGCCCACGATTTGGGCTTGACCGTGCTGCTGGAATTGCACGACCAATCCGAATTGGAAAAATGCCGCAGCATGACCACGCCGCTTTGGGGCGTGAACAACCGCAATCTGCGGACTTTTGAAGTCACGCTCCAGCAAACTTTAGACCTGCTGCCCGAGCTGTCGGGCAAAACGGTCGTCACGGAAAGCGGTATCCGAAACAAAGACGATGTGGACTTTATGCGCGGACACGGCGTGCATACGTTCTTAATCGGCGAAACCTTTATGCGGGCGGCGGATATCGAAGCCGAAGTGCGTAAGTTGTTTTAATAACGTGCCGTAAGGTGTGCAAAGCACAAAATTTCTTGCCTGCTTTTGAGGCGGTCTGCTTCGGAAGCAGGCAGTTTAGTGTTTCCCCGACCGCCACACCGACCAGATAATCCACAGGCTGTTGGCGAAGGCGATAAGGTAGCCGACGAAGCCGATAAACTTGGGGCCGGTGTCTATGCTCATGACGATGGACGAACCGATAATCAGGGCGGCGGTGACGATGCCCATGGTCAGGCGGTTGGCGGCGCTGTCGATTTGATGGCTGATGCGGTCTGACTGCTTGAGGTCTAGGGTGATGCCGAATTTGCCTTTTTGCAGCATTCTGGTCAGCCTGAAGAAGTCTTGCGGCAGCGACTCCGCCATTTGCAACAGGGTGCGCAGTTGCGTTTTGGCGTTGCGGGCGATGTGGGCGGCGGAGGCTTGTTCTTTGACGGCGGCTTCGGTGATGGGTTTGGCGCGTTCGAGCAGTTCGATACTGCCGTCGAGCCGTTTGACGACGCCTTCGAGGGTGATGAGGGTTTTGAAGAGCATCACGAGGTCGCCGGGCAGGGTCAGCCCGTGGCGGCGCATGATGGAGGTAATGTCGTTGATGACTTGACTGACGCGCAGGTCGCGGATAGGCGTGTGTTCGTAGTTGAGCAGCATTTCCAAAACATCGGCGCCGAGCAGGTTTTCGTCGGGCAAATCGCCCTGCGCCCAGTCGCTGAGGACGTATTGGATGAGCAGCGCGTCGTTGTTGGTCAGGGCGTTGATGAGGTTGAGGATTTCGCGGCGGCGGGTGTTGCCGAGGTGTCCGACCAGCCCGAAGTCGATGAAGGTGATGCCGCCGTTGTCGTTGATGAAGATGTTGCCCGGATGGGGGTCGGCATGGAAAAAGCCTTGCCGCAGCATCATGGTGAAGAGGGTGTCGGTAATCCGTCCGGCAAGCCCGTTGCGCAAGGTGTGGGGCATGGTGTCGAGGTCGGCGTCTTTCAGGAGCGTGCCGCCGATGTAGTCTTGTACGAGGATGTGCCGGTTGGAAATGTCGGGATAGACGGCGGGGATGCGGACCAAGGGGTCGTCTGAAAAGGTCTGACCGAAGCGCTGCATATAACGCAGCTCCACCGATAAGTCGGTTTCTTTCGCCAGACTCTTGGCAAAATAGGCGACCATCAATACCGGCTGGTAACGGCGCACTTCGGGGATTTCGGATTCCATCAGTCTGGCGAGGTGGTTCAAAATCCGCAAATCCGCCTGAATGACCGGCTCGATGTCGGGGCGTTTGACTTTGACGGCGACGGCGGTTCCGTCTAAAAGTTCGGCGCGGTGTACCTGCGCCACCGACGCGCTGCCTGTGGGTTTCGGGTCTATGCTGCGGAACACTTCGGAAACGGGTTTGCCCAAATAGGCTTCGACCAAAGTATAGATTTCAGACGACGGTATCGGCGCGACGTTGCTTTGCAGTTGTTCGAACTCTTCAATCCACTCCGCCCCGAAAATATCGACCCGCGTGGACAATACCTGACCGAGTTTGACGAAGGTCGGCCCCAGCTCCTCAAACGCTTTGCGGAAGCGTCGCGGCGTACTCATATAACGGCTGTCGGGATGCACTTCGTCCCCGCCCGCCGCGCCCAAACGGATGCGCTGCACAAAGCCGCCCAAGCCGTATTTCGTCAGTACGGTAATAATTTCGCGCATTCTGGAAAAGTCGCGCATAGCGAGCAGAGTAGGTATCATCATTGGTTGAATATTTTCGCAAAATTTTTTATAAACAACGCTTTAACGCAATATAACAGACGCTTTTTTGCCAAACATCCTGTTTTTTATATACAATCGCCTGAATATCCCAGATACAGAATAACATAATAGCAGGCGGCAGACAGGTCGTCTGAAAATGGAATCAGTCAAACATGAAAGCCTTATCCAGGCTGGCGGCACTATTGGCTTCGGTCTATGTGCTGTCCGGCATTCATTTTGCAAACGCCGACGATCTCGATTCGTTCGTCAGAAACAGACAGCAGGTTTTAAACCAATTTGAAGATGCAAGACAACCTGCTTCCCCGGCACTCCTCCAACCCGGACGCGCAATCACTGCCGCGATCGCTCCCCGTCAACCTGTAAGCTCTGTACAGTCATCAGACAATGCAGACGAACTCATCAGCAGCGCGATGGGACTTTTGGGCGTAGCCTACCGCTACGGCGGTACATCCGCGTCCACAGGTTTCGACTGCAGCGGTTTCATGCAGCACATCTTCAAACGCTCGATGGGCGTAAACCTCCCGCGCACTTCCGCCGCACAGGCAAAAATGGGTGTCGGCGTATCGCGTAGCGAATTGCAGCCGGGCGACATGGTGTTCTTCCGCACGATGGGTCGCGGCAGAATCTCCCACGTCGGCCTCTACATCGGCAACAACCGTTTCATCCACGCGCCGCGTACCGGCAAACGTATCGAAGTTACCAGCCTCAGCAACAAATACTGGAACGCCAAATACGCCTTCGCCCGCCGCGTGAAGAAAAACGATCCGTCCCGTTTCCTCAATTAAGTCTAGGAAAGTACCAACGTGAGTATGCCTGAAATGCCCAAATGGTATGACGACGACGGGCAAATCGTATCCTGCACTGAAAAAGTGAAAGTCATGACCGAAAACATGACCGAGCTTTATCAGGCGGCGCAAGACGCATTTGAAGACGCACTCCTGATGGGGTGTGGCGAGAAGCAGTTGCGCGAATACCTGCGAGCCTTGATTGAAGGTGTGGAAAATCCCTACCGGAAATCCTAGGCGGAAATCCCTATCCGACGGCGTGGCTTTTGACCATGCCGTTTTTTATGGGCGGCAACCCAACGAGGTCGTCTGAAAGCCGGCAAGATGCTTTCAGACGACCTTGTCGGGTTTCAGCATTGATTGATTCAGATAAGCGCGAAAACGGCAAATCGATGTTGCATTCGGGCTGAGCCACACTTTTCAGACGACCCCAAGGGCGTTATGATTCAATTATTAACAAAGATTCATAAACCGCCCGTCTGCAAAGCGGCAAACCATAGAGGAAACCCGACCCATGCACACCATCCGCGCCTTGCTCGTCCTGCTCGGCTGCCTCGCGCTCGGCGAAACCGCCGCCTACCTTACGGGCATCAAATTGCCCGGCAGTATCATCGGCATGGGCATTCTGTTTGCCATGCTTCAGGCGAGGTGGGTGAAAGCCGAGTGGTTGCAGCAGCTCACCGACGCGCTGATGGCAAACCTGACGCTTTTCCTCGTGCCGCCATGCGTCGCCGTCATCAGCTATTTGGATTTGATTGCCGACAGTTGGCTGTCGATACTCGTCTCCGCCGCCGCCAGTACCGTGTGCGTCCTGTTGGTAACGGGCAAGGTGCATCAATGGATACGGGAGAAAATCTGATGGACGGCATCCTTTCCCTGTGGCAGCAGCCCAGCGTCCTGCTTTTCCTGACGCTGGCGGTTTACGCGCTGGCACTCATCCTCCGCGCGCGGACGGGCTATCTGCTGCTCAACCCTGTCTTAATCAGCACCGTTACCCTGATTGCCTACCTCAAAATCCTTGACATCGATTACGCCGTGTACCACGATGCCGCGCAGTTTATCGACTTCTGGCTCAAGCCCGCCGTCGTCGCACTTGCCGTCCCGCTCTACCAAAACCGTCAAAAAATCTTCAGCCAGTGGCTGCCCGTCATCGTCTCGCAGCTCGCCGGCAGCGTGACCGGCATCATCACGGGCATGTATTTCGCCAAATGGCTGGGCGCGGAACGCGAAGTCGTCCTCTCGCTCGCCGCCAAATCCGTGACCAACCCCATCGCCATCGAAATCACCCGCACCATAGGCGGCATCCCCGCCATCACCGCCGCCACCGTCATCGTCGCCGGGCTGGTCGGGCAGATAGCCGGTTATACCGTGCTTAAAAACACCGTCGGCATGCCCTCGTCGGTCGGCATGTCGCTCGGCACCGCCTCACACGCCATGGGCATTGCCGCCTCGCTCGAACGCAGCCGGCGCATGGCGGCATACGCAGGGCTGGGACTGACCCTCAACGGCGTACTGACCGCCGCCATCGCCCCGATTATCATCCCCGTATTAGGATTCTGAACACTTTTCAGACGACCTCCGATGAACCAAAAAGGCCGTCTGAAACCCAAACCCATAGCAACCTCAAACAAAGGAGCAGCAAAATGGCAGTCAACCTCACAGAAAAAACCGCAGACCAACTGCTGAACATCGACGGCATCCAACTCTTCACCGCCCGCGCAGGCATCAAACAAACCGACCGCGCCGACCTCACCCTGATGGTACTTTCCGGCGGCAACACCGTCGGTGCCGTCTTTACCACCAACCGCTTCTGCGCCGCCCCCGTCCACATCGCCAAATCACACCTCTTCGACGAAGACGGCGTGCGCGCCATCATCATCAACACTGGCAACGCCAACGCCGGCACAGGCGCGCAAGGCAGAATCGACGCCATCGAAACCTGCGCCGCCACCGCCGAACAAACCGGCTGCAAACCCTCCCAAGTCCTCCCGTTCTCCACAGGTGTCATCCTCGAGCCCCTGCCCGTCGGCAAAATCACCGCCGCCCTGCCCAAAATGCAGCCCGCCGACTGGGCAGATGCCGCACGCGCCATCATGACCACCGACACCGTGCCCAAATCCGCCTCGCGCGAAGGCAGCGTCGGCGAAAAACACACCGTCCGCGCCACCGGCATCGCCAAAGGTTCCGGCATGATCCATCCCAACATGGCGACCATGCTCTCCTTCATCGCCACCGATGCCAAAGTTTCCCAACCCGTCCTCCAGCTGATGACCCAAGAAATCGCCGACGAAACCTTCAACACCATCACCGTTGACGGCGACACCAGCACCAACGACAGCTTCGTCATCATCGCCACCGGCAAAAACAGCCAAAGCGAAATCGACAACATCGCCGACCCGCGTTACAAACAGCTCAAAGACCTGCTCGGCAGCCTCGCCCTCGAACTCGCCCAAGCCATCGTCCGTGACGGCGAAGGCGCGACCAAATTCATCACCGTCCGCGTCGAAAACGCCAAAACCCGCGACGAAGCCCGCCAAGTCGCCTACGCCGTCGCCCACTCGCCCCTCGTTAAAACCGCCTTCTTCGCCTCCGACCCCAACCTCGGCAGACTGCTCGCCGCCATCGGCTACGCCGGCATCGCCGATTTGGACGCCGACATCCTCGAAATGTATCTGGATGACGTATTGGTTGCCGAAAACGGCGGCCGCGCCGCAAGCTACACCGAAGAACAAGGACAGGCAGTGATGGCGAAAGACGAAATCACCGTCCGCATCAAACTCCACCGCGGACAAGCCGCCGCCACCGTCTATACCTGCGACCTGTCGCACGACTACGTCTCCATCAACGCAGACTACCGCTCGTAAGGACAGATTGTAAGTTTTGGGTTTTCAGACGACCTTGTGCGTCAGTAAACTCAGTCTGTGGGCAAAGCCTGCGCCACATCAATGGAAACACGATCGAAAAGAACGGTATTCCAACAGTGTTCAACTGGTAGCGTGGGCTATGCCCGCGAAATATGAAAGGTCGTCTGAAACCTGTATGCAGGCTTTCAGACGACCTTTGCTTTCCCAAAAACAATCCGTGGGCAAAGCCCACGCTACGGTTTGTTGAATATTTTTTGATGTCTTGGCTGTTGTTCGAGGGATAAATTTCCACTTTTGGAAATGCGTGTTTGTAATGAGAGAGGGTCGGATATAAATAGCCCGCTCATGGTTTGGCAAGATGGTAAGTAAAGGGTATGGCTTATTAGTATACTTGGATTTCGTTACCATTTTCTGTTACTTTGATGTAAGCCCCTGCTTCGACGGATACCATAAGTTCGTCTTGGTTGAAACACTGGGCACCGAGCACATCTTCATACAGTTGCCCGTTATAGATGATGTAGGCACGTTCTTGCCAGCCGGTATAGCCGCCGTATCTGTTTTTGGCATTGATACGGGCGCATACAATGTAACCGCGGATGTCACGGATGGGTGTGTCGGTTTTTACCGGAAGGGAGGTCCGCTCGAGACGTACAAATTTGCGCGGCTTGGAAATACCATCCAGCATCAAGGAATTGGGGTCGATGAGGGTGCGCGCGAGATGGCGTTTGACGATTTGTTCGTAGTCGCTTGGATAACGTCCGTAGTCGAGGTTGCGGATTTGCTCCATCGTTATGATGGTGGGTTGGGGCAGACTGTAGCATCCTGCAAGCAGGGTGGCACTTAATAAGGCAGCAAGTGTAAATTTCTTCATGTTTTTTCCTTGATTATCGGCTTTGTTGGGATTTTTTAACCCGTATTTCCAGTCGGTCTGGAAAGAGGGCTATTCTAATATATCGGACTACATTTTTCCGCTGTCTTTTAAAGAGTTCTCTTAACTCGTGATGCGGGCTTGGTCTGCGAAAACATACTGTGCAAAAAGGTCGTCTGAAACCTGTATGCAGGCTTTCAGACGACCTTTGTTTTTTAAAAAACAATCCGTGGGCAAAGCCCACGCTACGGCCGGTTGTGTTTTAAATATGGTATTTATAGTGGATTAACTTTAAATCAGGACAAGGAGACGAAGCCGCAGACAGTACAGATAGTACGGCAAGGCGAGGCAACGCCGTACTGGTTTAAAGTTAATCCACTATAAATATCCCTTGTGAATTCAGTATCATGATTTGAAATCAAAACACCTTGGGAGTTGGATGCAATTTGTTGATTTTTTTGTAAAGTCCGCGACCAATGAATTCGATCATATTTTGATCACGCAAAATTTGCAACTGTTGGCGGATTTTGTCTTTGATATGGTTGTTTTGGGGAAATTGGATGGATAGTTTGTTTTCAAATTCATACATTTGTGACAATGTGAATTCTTCGGGGAGTTGATCGATACATTTCATAATAGCCAAAAGCCAGCCTTTGCGCTCCGCATTTTGGTTGCGTAGAAATAGATTGGATTGCCATTTTTTCAGAACGATTTCGGGTTCGATAATGCGGGAATTGTCTATTAAGAATATTTTGCCGCTTTCAGGTAAAGGTACAAGATTAATGGAGCACATGATGTGGTGTGGTCGGTTTTTAATACCTTTATTTCTGGGAATAATCATGTCCGGTGTTATGAAATGTTTAGGTACAAGCACCAATTGCTGTATGGAGTAATCTGCTTTCTTATATGCAAGAAAGAAAAAGTTGGGGTTGGTATCTGACTGGATGCGCTCCAACATGGTGTGATATGCACCGTCAGGCACACTGTTACCTATAGTTTTTTGATTTTTACTCTTTAATTCATATTGCTCGAGACAGTTTGGACAAAAGAGGTCTGCAACAGGTTTGTTATTGGTAAATCTCTGCATCGGCTTGCTTCCGCAACAGGGGCAGTAGCCGTTTTTTTCTAGCCAAGCCTCGCTCATTACACGGATTTTGTGGGTTGCTTTATTTTGTTGCTTTCCCAATTCGGTATCGAAAAATAAATTCATGTTTTGGATTTTGAGATTAAGTTATAGTGGATTAAATTTAAATCAGGACAAGGCGACGAAGCCGCAGACAGTACA
>CAUOMQ010000089.1:0-10687 GCA_963456805.1 uncultured Neisseria sp.
AATATACATTATGCGAACTAATGTAACAGATAATAAGTTACTCACAAACAAAATCCGCCCCTTATTTTTACAGGCGGATTTTTCCAAGTGCGAACTATTTAATTTTATGCATGCGTTTGTCTGTATAGACACACAGTACACCGCTATTGTTGTAGATGACTTGATGATTGGTATCGCAGAAAAATGCTGACAATTCGATAGGAACTTTTTCACTACCCCATGTTTGTGGTGAAAGGAATATAAGTTTGCCCGGCGTACATTTTTGAATTTCATCTTTATTGATTTTGCTCACCACACAAACATCACTTTGATCGATATTTGTATCAGAATTTGTATCCGACTTCATTTTGTCACAACCAACAACCAGTACAGTCAAAGCCGTCAAAATTAGAATCGAAGATTTCCTCATATCTATTTACTCCTCAATTATTTGGATTTACAAAAAAAATCAAACTAAATTCACAACTTGGCAATAAACTTCGACGGAACCTTTTCAGTCAGCCAAACGCCGTTGTCTGCGAGGTAAAACTGATGACCATCGGCAAGCATGGCTGCGGTGTTGATGGTTAACACTACGGGTTTACCATGTCGGGAACCGACTTTGATTGCGGTTTCGATATCTGCCGAAAGATGGACGAAATGGCGTGAACCTGCATGCAATCCCTGACCAAATATTGACTGCACCGATTTTTCCGCTGTGCCGTGATATAGGATATCAGGCGGTGTCGTTGCGCAATACTGGATGTCAACCTGTTTTGTCGAATGCCCTTGCGCGGCACGAATACGCTTGCCGTCTTCTGATATGGTAAACCGTTTTTTGTCATTTTTTTCAACAACTTCCATTAAATTATCGTACGTCAATGCAACGCCGGTAAAGTTGTGCTTGGGGTGATTTGCTTGTGCCAGCAGGATATCAATATCCACCCAGCCGTTTTTGTCCAAAGTAATTCCGATTTGTTCGGGTCTGTGACGCAAGATCAGGCTGAGGAATTTGCTGACGGATTTTTGTTGTTTTTCATTTAATCTCATGGGTGTTTTTCTTTCTTTTAAGTATTTTCAGACGACCTTCTCTTTACAAAGGTCGTCTGAAATTTATTTATCCAACCCCTCCTGCACCATCTGCGCTGCCCGAACCACTGCTCGGGCTTTGTTCTGTGTTTCCTGCCATTCGGAGGTCGGGTCGGAGTCGGCGACGATGCCTGCGCCGCTTTGGACGTATAGCGTGTTGTTTTTTACTACGGCTGTACGGATGGCGATTGCCAAATCCATGTCGTTGTTGAATCCCCATACGCCGACGGCGCCGCCGTAGATGCCGCGTTTGCTGGGTTCGACTTCTTCGATGATTTCCATGGCGCGGACTTTGGGTGCGCCGGAGAGTGTGCCGGCGGGGAACGTGGCGGCAAGGATGTCCATGTTGGTAACGCCCTCTTTCAGACGACCTTCAACGTTGGAAACGATGTGCATCACATGGGAGTATTTTTCAATCACCATTTTGTCGGTTACTTTGACTTCGCCTGTTTTGCTGATGCGGCCGACGTCGTTGCGCCCTAAATCGATAAGCATGACGTGTTCGGCGATTTCTTTGGCGTCGCTTAATAAGTCCTGTTCGTTGGCAAGGTCTTCGGCGGGGGTTTTGCCGCGCAGGCGCGTGCCGGCGATGGGACGGACGATGACATCGTCGCGTTCGCGGCGGACGAGAATTTCGGGCGAGGAACCGACGATGTGGAAATCGCCGAAATCGTAGTAAAAGAGGTAAGGCGAAGGGTTGAGCGTGCGCAGGGCGCGGTAGAGGGCAAGCGGGCTGTCGGTGAATTCCATGCTCATGCGTTGGCTGGGGACGACCTGCATACAGTCGCCTGCGAAGATGTAGTCTTTGATTTTGTCGACGCAGGCTTTGAACGGCTCTTCGCCGAATTCACTGACGGCTTCGGTGTGTTTGCTACCGAGCGAGAGCGGGATGGCGCAGCTTTGGCGCAATTGGGTGCGGATGTCTTCAAGGCGTTCGCGGGCGCGTTCGTAGCCGTCGGGCTGCGAGGGATCGGCATAAACGATGAGATGGATTTTGCCGCTCAAATTGTCGATAACCGCCAACTCTTGCGACAGCATCAGCAAGATGTCGGGTGTGCCAAGCGGGTCGGCTTTGGCGCTGTTTTTCAGGCGGTGGGCGAAGTGTTCGAAATTGTAGATAGTTTCGTAACCGAAGTAGCCGACCAATCCGCCGGTAAAGCGCGGCAGGCTTGGGATTTCGGGCGTTTTGAAGCGGTTGTGGAAGGCTTCGATAAAGGGCAGCGGATTGCCGTCGTGTTGCTCGACGATTTCGCCGTTTTGATAAACATCGACGTGTTTGCCGCTGGCTTTGAGATAGTGGCTGCAAGGCAGGCCGATAAAGGAATAGCGGCCGAAACGTTCGCCGCCGACGACGGATTCGAGCAGGTAGGTATAGGGGCGGTTGGCGAGTTTGAGATAGAGGGAAAGCGGCGTATCCAAGTCGGCAAGGAGTTCCTGCACGAGCGGGATGCGGTTGTAGTCTTGGGCGGCTTGGGCTTGGTATTCTTGTTTGCTGATCATTTCTATTCCGTTTGTCGGGTACTTTTCAGACGACCTTATCCGAGTAAAAACCGGTTGAATTATCCGAAAAGTATAGCAGTTTATCGATGGTGTTGACAGTATGCGGGTCGTCTGAAAAAGCAAAACGCCGTTTGCTATCAACGGCGTTTTAGGCTGGGGATATCAGGCGTTTGGCGTAGCGGTATGGCGTTTTTTAGCCTGTTTCCATTTGTATGCGTAGCCGAGTACGACCGGAATCAGCGACAGGATGAATTTGAAGGTCCAGCTTGCATACCATGGTCTGTTCAGGATAATCGCCTCCCCTCCGGAAGCGGGAACGACGATGTCTTTGATGGCGAACCAATCCAAATATGGCCACCAACACATCACCAAGCTGCCTAAAAACAGCGGCCAGATATTACGGCTCAAATTAATCTGCCACAGGCGGAAGCATACGCCTGCCCATACCAGCGTCAGGCCGGTAATCAGGAAGATGGTGTAAGTATCGGCGCCGAGAAAGGCGGCGATGAAATAAGTCAGCACCACCCAAATGACGGCAAGGACAAGGACGATGATTTCTTCAGGACGTTTGAACATTTCAGCGCTTCTCCAAAGCAATGTCGCATCATACGGTTTAGGGCGGGCTGACGATTGGCGGTGCGGGAATCTTTAGGGATAACATATAAAACGTCGCTTCCGCACCAATCAGCCTGCCTGAAAGTCTGTTCAGGCGATACTATACCCGAAACGAAATAGTTTGAATATGCTACTTATTGCTAGGACGGGCGTTTCAGACGACCCTTAAATCGCTGAAAAAGGTCGTCTGAAAACCGATACCTTCAGACGCCCTTAAACCATTTTCAGACGACCTCTTTAAGACCTTGGAAATACGCATGATGCAAAAACGGCCTTGATGAGATGAATCATCAAGGCCGTTTGATTTTTATCCCCGATAGGTGGGGCAAGTCTTCCGACTCATAGCTTGCACAAATACGAAGGTTGTCGCCGTCTTAATCCCCGATTCGTGGGGCAAGTCTTCCGACGCAAAGTCTTTTGTCTTCCTGCAAATTTGGCTGGAGTCTTAATCCCCGATTCGTGGGGCAAGTCTTCCGACGATACATTCCAAGAGTAAAACTATTTAAAACAGAATGGGTTGGTCTTAATCCCCGATTAGAGGGGCAAGTCTTCCGACTGCACGCAGTCAAAAAAATTCATTATTTTCAATCTTCTATACAGTTAAGAAAGGTTAGTATTTTTCCTTAATCAACAAAGACATTATTTAATAAAATCTTAACTGAAAAGAGCAGCCGAAAGACAGACTTTTCGCTATCCGTCGGAAAACTTGTAATGCGGATTATAGCCATGTATTTTACATTCGACAACGCTGCTTTTGAATTATAGTGGATTAAATTTAAACCAGTGAGGCTGACGTAGATTAGCTGTCCTTTTTTGGCTGACAGGGGGAATCAGAACACTTCAAATTAAAGAAGAGTACCATGTGCAACCTATTTCAGACGACCTTTTGCTGGTCCATCTCTCGTTTCAGCCTTTCCCTTTCGCCGCCAACATATCCAGCATCCCCGCCAGATGGCTTCTGCCCTCTTCCTTGCTCACAATCGGCTCGCCGCCTTTGCGTCCTAAAATCTTGATATCTTCCTGCGGCATTTCGTCTATGAAGCGGCTGGGTTCGGGGAACTGCCATGTGCCTTGTTTTTTGCGTTTGACGCAGTGGGTCAAAGTGAGTTGACGTTTAGCGCGGGTGATGCCGACGTACATCAGACGGCGTTCTTCTTCGACGTTGTCTTCTTCGATGCTGTCGTTGTGCGGCAGGATGCCCTCTTCGCAGCCGACGAGGAAGACGTAGGGGTATTCCAAGCCTTTGGAGGCGTGCAGTGTCGAGAGTTTGACGGCATCGACTTCTTCTTCGCTTTTGCCTTCCAAGAGCGTCATTAGAGCGACGGTTTGGGCAAGTTCGATGATGTTTTTGCCGTCTTGTTCGCCTTTGCGTTCCAGCCAGCCGGTCAGGTCGCTGACGTTGCGCCATTTGATTTCTCCGGCTTTGCCCTCTTCGCTGGCAAGCAGGTGGTTTTCGTAGTCGATTTCTTTGAGCAGGCTGTTGATGAGTTCGCCCGCTTCGCTGGTTTCGGCTTTGGCGCGGTAGCTGCCGAACATATCCATAAAGGCTTGCAGGTGTTGGCGGTTGGTATTGTTCAATAGGGCGAGTGCTTCTTCGTTTTGCGCGGCTTCATACAGGCTGCATTCGTGTTCGTGCGCGTAGGTGTTGAGTTTACCCAGCGTTACATCGCCGATGCCGCGTTTAGGCGTGGTTACGGCGCGCAGGAAGGCGGGATCGTCGTTGGGGTTGGCAAGCAGGCGCAAATAGGACAAAACGTCTTTGATTTCGGCTTTGTCGAAGAAACTCTGCCCGCCGGAAAGTTGATAGGGAACGCGCGCGCTGCGCAAGGCTTCTTCAAAAATCCGCGCCTGATGGTTGCCGCGGTATAACACGGCGAAATCGGCGTATTGGGTTTTGTCGCCGCCGACCAGCTTCTGCTTGACGATTTGGCTGACGACCCAGTCGGCTTCGTGTTGCTCGTTTTGGCAGGCAACGACTTTGACGATTTCGCCTTCACCGAACTGCGACCAAAGTTTTTTGGTGAACAGCTTGGGATTGTTTTCAATGACTTTATTGGCGATTTTGAGAATCCGCGCGGTGGAGCGGTAGTTTTGCTCCAGCTTGATGATTTTCATCTGCGGATAGTCTTCCTGCATTTTGCGCAGGTTTTCCATGTTTGCGCCGCGCCATGCGTAGATGGACTGGTCGTCGTCGCCGACGGCGGTAAACATGCCTTCCGCGCCGGTCAAGAGCTTCATCAGGGTAAATTGGCAGGTATTGGTGTCCTGACATTCGTCAACCAATAGATAACGCAACCGCCGCTGCCATTTGTTGCGCACTTCGCTGTTTTGCTGCAACAGCACGGCGGGCAGGCGGATTAAGTCGTCGAAGTCCACCGCCTGATAGCTTTGCAAGGTTTCCTGATAGCTCGCATACGCGCGCGCGATTTGTTCTTCCCAAGCGTTGGAGGCCGTCTGAAGTACGTCTTCAGGCGTTTTCAAATCGTTTTTCCACAGGGAAATTTGGTGTTGCGCTTTGAATAAGGCTTCTTTTCCCGTGCCGCCCAAAAGTTCACCGATGATTTTCGCGCTGTCGGTGGAATCGAGGATGGAGAAGTTTTTTTTGTAACCGATATGGTTCGCCTCTTCGCGCAGAATCTTCATGCCCAAAGAGTGGAACGTGCAAATCGTCAGCCCGCGCGTTTGCGACTTGGGCAGCATTTTGGCGACACGCTCCTGCATTTCCGTGGCGGCTTTGTTGGTGAAGGTAATCGCGGCGACGGTATGCGGCAGATAGCCAACGTTGACAATCAAATGCTTGATTTTTTGCGTAATCACGCCGGTTTTGCCGCTGCCGGCGCCGGCAAGCACGAGCAGAGGCCCGCCGAGATATTTGACGGCGGCTTGCTGTTGGGGGTTGAGTTTCATGGGGAATGCAGACGAACCAAAAAGAGGCGCAGATTATAACAGGTCGTCTGAAAGCCCCAAACGGCAATCCGACATATATAACAAAATCATCTTTGCAACAAACAAACCATTCTTTCCGTTTTTCAGACGACCCCGCTAAAGTGGCAGCATCTTCTTTTTCCCTTCCGAGCGACCATGTTATTACTCAAAACGCCCAGTGTACTGCCCGGCTTCAAAATCAGCCTCGGCCTGACCGTATTGTGCCTGTCGCTTCTGGTGGTTTTGCCGTTTGCGATGATGGCGGCGAAGGCGGCGGAAATCGGCTGGGGCGGCTTTTGGAACACGATTGCCGAGCCGAACGTGTTGGCGGCAGTGTGGCTGAGTTTGCGGATGTCGTTTTATGCGATGCTGACCAATGTCGTGTTCGGCACGCTGGTGGCGTGGGTGTTGGTGCGCTATGAATTTCCTCTCAAGGGGCTGGTGAACGCGCTGGTCGATTTGCCGTTTGCGCTGCCGACGGCGGTTACGGGCATCGCGTTGGCGACCCTGTATGCACCCAACGGTTGGATCGGCCGATTTTTCGAGCCTTTGGACATCAAAATCGCGTTTACGCCCGTCGGCATTTGGATTGCGCTGGTCGTCGTCAGCCTGCCCTTTATCGTCCGCGCCGTGCAGCCGGTATTGGAGGAATTGTCGGGCGAATATGAGGAAGCGGCGGCGACTTTGGGGGCAAACCGCTTCACGACGTTCCGCCGCGTGCTGCTGCCGGAAATCACGCCGGCGCTCTTAACCGGCGCGGGCATGATGTTCGCGCGGGCAACGGGGGAATACGGCTCGGTGATTTTCATCGCGGGCAACATTCCGATGGTTTCCGAAATCCTGCCGCTGATTATTACGGGCAAGCTGGAACAGTTCGACGTACAGGGCGCGTCGGCGGTGGCGTTGTTTATGCTGCTGGTTTCGTTTGTGATTCTGTTTGCGCTGAACGTGATGCAGTGGGCGTTGAGCAGGCGTTCGGGAGCGAAGGGGTGAGGGGTCGTCTGAAAAATGTAGGTCGGATTCTTGAATCCGACGTTTTGACACCTGAAACCAGAAAAACGGAACACCAGATATTTTGTCGGATTCAAGAATCCGACCTACCGTGAAAAGTCGTCTGAAATCCCTGTTGCCGTCATTCCCGCGCAGGCGGGAATCCACCGCAAGGCAACAGGAAAACAGAAAATCAATAAGGCAGCCGAAATTCACCAATGGATTCCCGCCTACGCGGGAATGACGGCAGCTATATGTTTTTTATTCCCTTAATCAATTAAAGGTCGTCTGAAAACGAATCCGCCCCACGAAAACGGTTTTTCAGACGGCCTCCAAACACCTTAAACAACAAACCAGAGAACACCACCGCCATGAAACCCTATTCCGCCAATCCGAACCTGACCGAACCGCGCTGGCTGCGCGTGCTGCTGACCGCTGTCGCGCTTGGGTTCTTGCTGCTGATGCTGGTCGTACCGCTTGTCGCCGTGTTTTACGAGGCGCTGAAAGGCGGTTGGAATTTGTACCTGCAATCCCTTACCGATCCCGAAGCGTGGGCGGCGATCAAGCTCACCCTGATTACCGCCGCAGTGGTCGTTCCCGTCAATGCCGTCTTGGGCGTGGCGATGGCGTGGCTGCTGACCCGTTTCGACTTCCGCGGCAAGCAGTTGCTGACCACCCTGCTCGATTTGCCGTTTTCCGTATCGCCTGTGGTGGCCGGTTTGATGTTCGTCTTATTGTTCGGCGCGCACACGGCATTGGGCGGCTGGCTGGAAGCGCAAGGCATACAGATTATCTTCGCCATCCCCGGCATTATTTTGGCGACGCTGTTCGTTACCTTTCCCTTTGTCGCGCGCGAAATCATCCCGCTGATGCAGGCGCAGGGCGACAGCGAAGAACAGGCCGCGCTGATACTCGGTGCAAGCGGCTGGCAGATGTTTTGGCGCGTTACCCTGCCCAACATCAAATGGGCGCTGCTCTACGGCATTATCCTTACCAACGCCCGCGCAATGGGCGAGTTCGGCGCGGTCAGCGTGGTATCGGGACACATACGCGGCGAAACCAACACCATCCCGCTTTTGGTCGAAATCTTCTACAACGAATACAACTTCACCGGCGCATTCGCCCTCTCCGGCGTATTGGCACTTTTAGCACTGGCGACGCTGGCGGTGCAAAACATCATCACAAAATTACAAGATAAAAAACTCGCCGCCGCCGAAAGGAACGCAGCATGAGCATCACCATCCAAAACTTAAACAAACACTTCGGCAATTTCCACGCGCTGAAAAACATCAACCTCAACGTCCCCACCGGCAAACTCATTTCCCTGCTCGGCCCTTCCGGCTGCGGCAAAACCACGCTCCTGCGCATTATCGCCGGACTGGAAAACGCCGACGGCGGCAACATCCTCTTTGACGGGCAAGACGTAACCGCCAAACACGTCCGCGAGCGCAAAGTCGGTTTCGTGTTCCAACACTACGCCCTCTTCCGCCACATGAACGTGTTTGACAACGTCGCCTTCGGTTTGACCGTATTGCCCAAGTCCGAACGCCCTTCCAAAGAACAAATCCGCGCCAAAGTCGAAGAATTGCTGAAACTCGTGCAGCTCTCCCACCTCGCCAAATCCTATCCGCACCAGCTCTCCGGCGGCCAACGCCAGCGCATCGCCCTCGCTCGTGCGCTTGCGGTCGAACCGAAACTCCTGCTTTTAGATGAACCCTTCGGTGCGCTGGATGCCAAAGTCCGCAAAGAATTGCGTACCTGGCTGCGCGACATTCATCATAACCTAGGCGTAACCAGTATTCTGGTTACCCACGACCAAGAAGAAGCCCTCGAAGTTTCCGACGAAATCGTCGTCATGAACCACGGCAAAATCGAACAAACTGGCAGCGCCGAAGCCATTTACCGCAAACCCGAAAACGCCTTCGTTACCGAATTCCTCGGCGAGACCGACGCCTTTGAAGGCAGAATCGAAAAAGGCATCTGGCACTACAACGGCTTCGCGTGGAAATTGGACGCGCACTACAAATGGCAGGAACAAACCGCCACCGGCTACATCCGCCCGCACGAATGGCAAATTGCCGCCGAACACGAAACCCCGATGATCCGCGCCGAAATCGAAAAAATCCACGCCGTCGGCGCCCTGACGCACGTTTTGGTGAAACACGGCAAACAGGACGTACATATCACGCTGGCAGGCAGCGACGCTTCAAGGCTGGATTTGGCCGCAGGGCGGGAATTGGCATTGGTGCCGAAACAGGTTTATGTGTTCTCGCAGAACGAGTTGATTGAATATTCGATTTGATGGAGGAGAAAAGCAAAGGTCGTCTGAAAACAGGTTTTCAGACGACCTTTGGCTTTATCCAAACTAGAATTTGTATTCCACCTGACCGCGCAAGACGTTGACGTCTTGTCTGCTTGAGCCGGCAGTCGGGGTAACTTGTTTGCCCGCCAAGTAAAAGCCTGACACTTTCCAGTTTTTCCAAGGAACGTAGGTCGCGCCGACTTGTACGCCTTGTACGTTTTTACTGTAGTCTTGTACGGAAGATACGCCCGAAAGCGCGCCGACGCGGCGGTAGTTCAGGAAGACGTCGTAGGAATTGCGGACTTTCCAGTCGGCGAGTTTGTAGCGGACTTCGGCAAACACGCCGTCGTTTTTGATTTTTTGTCCTGCGTCGTTATAGGCTTTGATGTTGGACTTGCTGACCGCCGCCATCCAACGCCAATCGTCGTTGAATTTGACATCTGCGCCAATTTCGCCGAAGACGGCGTTTTTCTTCGCGCCGCGCACGTCTATGTCTTTCATGTAGCTGACGGTTGCGCCGACGTTGATGTTTTCGTTAATCGGCAGGCTGCTTTGAATGGCGGCGAAGTGTTTGCGGCGACCGCCTATGCCCCATACGTTGTCGTTGAGGCTGCCGGTACGGCGGCCTGCGTAAATTTTGGTGGGTAGGGTTTTGTTGTCAAAGAAGATTTCTCCGCCGGTTACTTCCGTATCCCAGACACGGCCGTAGGAAGAGAATGCGCCGAATTTACCGACGCGGGCTTTGACGCCTTCGGTAATCGAGCCTTCGGCATAGAGTTTGTTCACGGGAACATCATGGTCGCCGTTGAATTTGCCGGTTTTCAAGTCGATGTTGGGTTCGATTTGGGTCACCAGTTTCCAGTCTTTATAAAGCTTGGCGCGCAACCAGAATTCGGCGTTGAAATTGGTATTGGAGGCGTCGGGCGTGGGATTGGTGCTGCTGTTGTTGGCATTGATGTCTTTGGTGTCGGCGCGGACGCGGAATGTGCCGTTTACGGTCAGCAAATCGTTGAAAATGCTGATTTTATCTTCGTCTTTGCGGATGACGCTGCCCGAATTGACGTAATCGCTCGTCGTTGCCAATGCGGCGGCATCGCGCTCTACGCTAGCGGTTTCTGCAAATGCGGTGGGTAACGCCGCCAAGGCAGCGCATACAACGGCAAAGTTTTTTTGGATGTTCATGCCAATCTCCGATTGAAGGGTAAAAGGTATTTTTAACAAAAATTCCTAATCAATATTTGTTAGAAATTTACTAATTTTTGTAATCG
Source organism: uncultured Neisseria sp. (assembly GCA_963456805.1). GTDB lineage: Bacteria > Pseudomonadota > Gammaproteobacteria > Burkholderiales > Neisseriaceae > Neisseria. Next base: position 10,669 of record CAUOMQ010000089.1, read on the forward strand.
AACGGCTGTAATCCTATGA
>CAUOMQ010000090.1:0-10659 GCA_963456805.1 uncultured Neisseria sp.
TAGTACATAAGGGCGTTGGCAACGCCGTATCATTGCAATTTTAATCCACTATAAAGTCCATTCGCGATAAACCCCGTCGCTTCCATTTTCAGACGACCTTTCGCCATCTATCCGTAAATTTTTTCTCTCACATCAACCAAAGCCGCCAAAGCCGAAGCGGCATTTACCGTTTCGGGCTGGTCGGCGGCCTCAAACGCTGTTTCCACTTCCGCCATCAGCCGTTCTGCTTTTTCCAGCAGTTCTTCGTAGGAGGATTCGCCGCGTTTGATGGCGAGCAGTTCGTCGCGGTTGGGGCGGCGCGGGCGGATTTCGCCGTGGCGGGCGATGTCTAGGGCGGTTTCGAGCAGGCGGAAGGTGTGCATCATGTTTTTGGCGTCGTAGCCCTGTCCGTGTGCCTGCGTGCCTTGGTAGCGCGTTTCGTTGCGTTCCGCCAGCCATTGCTGATAGGAGGCGTATTCGCGGCAGTAGCTGCTGTATCCGTCTTGGTTGAAGGAGAGGTAGGCAAGCGGGTTTTCGCCTTCGGGAACGGAGCTGAGGGAGAGGTTGGTGGCTTCGGGTTTGAGCGCGATGCCGTGGTAGCCGCGCGTGCCGTCGGGGTCGTAAAACAGGGCGTAGAGTTCGTGGGCGTGGGCGATTTTGACCAAACCGACGCGCCGCTGCTCCATTCCGCGTTGCGAAAGCCAGTGTTGCAGCGGCACGGTTTGCGCGCCTTCTACGATGTGGCAGAAATCGAGCACGCTTTTCTTTTCAGACGGCATCGGGTTGCTGATTTTCTTGTTCAGCCCGCGTGCTTTTTTGATTTGCCCGTAGGCGTATCCGGCGAAACTCTGGCGGCAAGCTTTGGACACAAACCATTCGGTTTTGAACGCGTCCATCAGCGGCGAACGGTAGCGCACGCAGTCGGGCGGCGAGGCGAGCAGCTCCAGCGTGTTCGGGTTGCTTTGCAGCAAAAGCTCGATAAACCGCCCCAGTTCGTAATACACGATGTCGTTGGTTTCGTTGCTGATTTGCGGGATGTATTCCATGCCGTAAAACATCGATTTGGGCAGGTAAAACACGCCTTTGATGTCGGTATCGGATTCGGGCGTCGCCAAGCCGTAGGCGCGGCTGCCAGAAACGGCTTCGAGCAGAAGCAGGTTTTGTGTATGCAAATCTTCGATGGTGAGCATTTTCAGACGACCTTTTGTAATTGATGGCTGAAACCTATTCCAACCAAGCCAAATATTGCGCCTGTGTCAAAATTTTCAGCGAAGCGTTTTTTTCTTCCAATAGCGGTGCGGTATAGAGCAAATCCGTGCCGCGCCACGCATGGAAATCTATTTCTCCATCGTAATCATCCCAAAAATTTGGGATATATTCATAGAGCGCATCGGTCATGCGTGGAGGGGCAGACATTGGGTTGCTGAAATCTGCCAGCAGCAGGGCATAAGGTGCAGCCCAATAACAGCCACCTACTGCCAGCATATCGTTGGCGGGATTGTAATGCGCTTCCGTCCAGATAAATGTTTCCGTACCGTCCAGCGCGGCGCGCGGCAGGTACTGCATGATTTCCCCCGTGGCAAAGTCCAGCACGCTGTATCCGTACAAATCTTGGCGGAACAATAAATAATCCCTGCCGTTGCTGTGGGCGATGTATTGGTAAAACGCGGCGGAATCGTCCAGCGATTGCCATTGCGTCACCGTGCCGCCTTCCGAATCGCACAGCTGACACAGGCTGCCGCTCAAATTGCGTCCGTCTGCTTCACCGGAGTAACTGTCGATGTGCAGCGTATGTTGCGTTGGAAATGTCAGCATATGCTGCTCGGTACGGTTCTGCGACGAAAACAGGGGCTGCGCAGCCTGTTGGATGGCGCGGTATTCGTGGGATTGGGCAGCGTTGGTGCGGGGCATATTCCGGATTTCCGTATGATTTGTTCGATAATAAGATTTCAAGCTGAATACTGGTATCCGACAAAACTCTTGACGATCCTGTTATTACCATCCATTTTCACAATACCCAAAATGTCAGATTTGAGAATTCGACCTAACTGTTGTACAGGCTGCTTTTTGTTTTACGGATAAATCGCCGCCAAAGTTTCGCGGAACAATTCGTTCAGCGGCCCGCTGTCGGCAGCTTGGGCGGCGGGGGTGGATAATTCGGAAACTTCGTTATATAAATCAACCGTCAGTCGTTGCAATTCGGGCGACAGCGTATGCAGGTAACTTTCATCCTGTTCCGCCTTGATTGCCACCAAATCGGCAATTTGGGCGGCGCAGTCCGTTTGCCATTCGCTCATCAGTTCCGCCAGCGTCATCGGCGGGATGCCGCCTTGTTTGACTGCCCACCGTGCCGCGAGCAGCGGACGCAAGACGTAAAACCATTTTTTCAGTTTGACGGGGTGCGCCAAATCCATGTTTCTCAAAGCATTGCCTGCGATGCCGCGATAATGGTGCAGCAGCGCGGCGGCTTGGACGTATTGCGGCGCAAGCGCGTTCAGACGGCCTGTGAATGTATCGTCCTGCGTATAAACCATCGGCGAACGCAGCCATTCGAGCAGCGTGGCATTGCTTTTCCGCAGCAGGCGCAACGCCTTGCGGATGTCCCAGCCGCCGACGTCAAACCATTGGTTTTCGATGAATTCAAACGTGTCTTTCGCTTCATCGATTTGCAGATAATATGGCTGCGGGCGGATATAAATGGCGCGCACGTCGTAATCGCTGTCGGGCGAGGCAAAGCCCCATGCGCGGCTGCCGCTCTCTACCGCCAGCAGGAAATGCAGCGGCTCGGTATGGGCGATGTGGGTAAGTTTTTCTTGAATGGCTTGTTTCATGATGTTTCTTTTAATAGAGGTCGTCTGAAAACCCTAAAAACCGGTTTTCAGACGACCTTTGCTTTTGATGGATGGTTGATGCGTCCCGAATCAGTCTTTCAAACGCAATTCGGCAGAGCGCGCGTGGGCGGTCAGGCTTTCGCCGTGTGCCAACACGCTGGCGATTTTACCCAGTTTCTGCGCGCCTTGTTCGGAGACTTGGATCAGGCTGGAGCGTTTTTGGAAGTCGTAAGTGCCCAGCGGCGAGGAGAAGCGGGCGGTGCGGCTGGTGGGCAGGACGTGGTTGGGGCCGGCGCAGTAGTCGCCGAGGCTTTCGCTGGTGTAGCGTCCCATGAAAATCGCGCCGGCGTGGCGGATTTTTTTCGCCCATTCCTGCGGGTTTTCTACCGACAATTCCAAGTGTTCGGGGGAAATGTAGTTGGCGATTTCGCAGGCTTCGTCCAAGTCTTTGGCGAGTATCATCGCGCCCCTGTTGCCGAGCGAGGCTTCGATGATGTCGCGGCGGGGCATGGTTTCGATGAGGCGGTTCATGGCGGATTGAACTTCGTCGAGATAGGGCTGCGACGTGCCGATAAGGATGGCTTGGGCGATTTCGTCGTGTTCGGCTTGGCTGAACAAATCCATCGCCACCCAATCGGCGGGCGTGGTGCCGTCGGCGATGACGAGGATTTCAGACGGCCCCGCCACCATGTCGATGCCGACTACGCCGAACACGCGGCGTTTGGCGGCGGCGACGAAGGCGTTGCCCGGGCCGGTGATTTTATCGACCTGCGGTACGGACTCGGTGCCGTAGGCGAGGGCGGCAACCGCCTGCGCGCCGCCGACGGTGAAGACTTTGGTGACACCCGCGACGAAGGCGGCGGCAAGCACGATGTCGTTGCGTTCGCCTTTTGGCGTGGGGACGACCATGATGATTTCTTTCACGCCTGCGACATGGGCGGGCATGGCGTTCATGATGACGGAACTCGGATACGCCGCTTTGCCGCCGGGGACGTAAATGCCGACGCGGTCAAGCGGTGTAATCTGTTGTCCCAACAGCGTGCCGTCTTCGTCTTCGTACGTCCACGATTCCATTTTTTGGCGTTGGTGGTAGCTTTCGACCCGCGCTGCGGCGGTTTTCAAGGCGGTTTGAATTTCGGGCTGCAAACGCTCAAACGCGGCCTGCAAATCGTCTTGCGTCAGGATGAGGTCGGCTATGGTTTGGGCGGACGTGCCGTCGAAGCGGTTGGTGTATTCGATGAGCGCCGCATCGCCGTGCTTCTGCACGTCGGCGCAGATGTCGGCGACGATGCGGTCGATTTCGGGGTTTTGTGCGGTCTCAAAAGCCAGCAGGGCTTTGAGTTCGGCTTGAAAATCAGGCGATTGGGTGTTGAGTTTTTTCATGATTTGGGATTCTCCGTTGTTATTTTGGGACTTGGGGTCGTCTGAATATTTTCTTGTTCAGTCTCGGTTTTGGGTCTGATATACGCTTTTTCTCCCCCGCTACCAAACTTCAAGTCGGGCAGGCATTTTTGTTGCAGGCCGAGTTTGGCCAACACTTTTTTGCTGGACGAGGCGGTATGGAAACGGTAACGGGTTTGTTTTCTGCCGTTTTTGGTTTCTTCAAACGTTTCGAAACCGTCCACTTCGTACGCGCTGACAACAGCGTTTTGCAGGCCGGTGTGAATGCCGATAATGTATTTCACTTTGGACGCGGCATCTTTGCCGATAACCCAGTTGCCCAACGTACGCGATTTGAGGTTGGCATCGTCTTGGTTGTCGAAGCGGTAGTCGGTTTCTTCGTCGGTATCCAAGTCCAAAGCGTCTTGGATTTTGACGGCGAGAACCAGTCCGTCGGGATTAAGGTCGTCAAGCGGGCAGGGCGTGAATTTGAAGCGGTCGTCGAGTGCTTCCGCGCTGATGCCGCCTGCGCCGCATCCGGCAGATTTGTTTTTGAATTTTTTGCCGACAACGGATTTGACGAAATGAATTAGGGCAGTTTCGGCGGCTTGCGCTTCGATTTCAGTCAGATGATAGCTGATGATATAGCGACCGAGTTTCTTACATTTGGCGATGGCTTTGCGTGCCGGTACGTCAATGTCGCCGTCTTGCGAACGGGCGGCCTGTTCATGCTCAAAGATGCGGTTGTCGCAGCCTTTGCCGATGTAGAGGATTTTGTCTTTTTTCAGGTCGGTCAGGCAATAGATGTAAAACCGACGTTCGCCGTTATTCAAAACGGACAGGGTTGAATCTGAAAATTTTTTTATTTTTGCAACCATTTTAAATCCTCCTATATAGTTTACTGCCGGTGGTATTTTCAGACGACCTGTCGGCGGGAACGGCTAGGGTCGTCTGAAAACGCATCTTCATTCAAATGAATGCTCACCCCGCCTTCGCTGCGCTGCCGAACGCCTGAATAATCGGCTCCAGCAGCGCGTGTTTCGTTTTCAATGCGGCTTTGTTGACCACCAGACGGCTGGAAATATCGACAACGTGTTCGACCGCTTCCAAGCCGTTCGCCTTAAGCGTGTTGCCGGTGGAGACCAAATCGACGATGGCGTCGCTCAGGCCGACCAGCGGCGCAAGCTCCATCGAGCCGTAGAGTTTGATGATGTCGACGTGGACGCCTTTGCCGGCGAAATGCTCGGCGGCGATGTTGGGGTATTTCGTCGCGATGCGCAGGCGGCTACCGGGCTGCGAGGCTGCGGCGTAGTCGAAACCTTTGCGGACGGCGACCATCATGCGGCATTCGGCGATGTGCAAATCCAGCGGCTGGTAAAGCCCGCTGCCGCCGTGTTCGATTAAAACGTCTTTGCCCGCGATGCCGAAGTCTGCCGCGCCGTATTGGACGTAAGTCGGCACGTCGGTGGCGCGGACGATGACGAGGCGGATGTTTTCATGGTTGGTGCCGATAATCAGCTTGCGCGATTTTTCGGGCGCTTCGGCGGGAACGATGCCCGCCGCCGCCAAAAGCGGCAGCGTTTCTTCAAAGATGCGTCCTTTGGACAGGGCGATGGTCAGTGTGTTTTCAGTCATTGTTGTTGTGTGCCGTCAGACTTTGAACCTGTATCAAGTAGGCGGTCTGACTTTCTCCACTATATGTTTCAGATGGGAAAAAGGTCGTCTGAAAACCGCGACCGGCATTCAGACGACCCCATGTGGATCAAAGCAGTTTTTTGATGTCGGCGGCAATGGTTGCCGGCTCGCTGCCGTAAGGTGAGAAAATCGCCACTTCGCCGTTTTTGTCGATCAGATACGCGCCGGAAGAGTGGTCAACCAGATAGTTCTCGCTGTCTTCCTTCTGAACCACTTTGGAGGAAACCACGCGGTATTGCTGTTTGATGACTGGCAGGCTTTGGTCGCCTGTCGCAGTCAGACCGATAAATTCAGGATTGAACTGCTTGACGTATTTGCTGATGACTTCAGGTGTGTCGCGCTCTGGGTCGATGCTGACGAACACCACTTTCACATCTTTCGCCTGATCGCCCAGCTGTTTCAATGTGTCGCTGTAAGTCAACAATTCGGTCGGACAAACGTCGGGGCAGTGTGTATAGCCGAAGGACAGGATCACGACTTTGCCTTTCAGGTCGCTTAAGCTGAACGGCTTGCCGTCGCCGTCGGTCAGCGTGAAATCGCCGCCGATGTCCTCTTTACGCATATCCGTTCCCGGACCTTGCGGTTTAGGAGCGGCAGCAGCATTAAGCGAGGTCGTCGTTTCAGGAGAAGAAGCAGGCGTTGCGGCTGGGGCGGACGCTGTTGAAGAAGCAGCTGAAGCAGTCGCGGGATTTTGTTCCGGCGCTTTGGCTTCTGGTTTGCAGGCAGCAAGTGCGGCAAGGGCGAATGCGCCCAAAATGGCGGTACGGATTGCAGTAGGCATCATAAAAATTCTCCAATGCGGGTATGGTGTGTGAACGTCGTCTGAAAATAAAAAAATGAAACGAACGCTGCCATCTTAGCGCGTTTGCAACATTTAATATAGCGGTTTATGCCGTTTTTCGGCTGAAAATGAATGATGTTTGATATAAGTGGAAAGAGTAGGGCGCGTCGGGAACAAAATAAAATGAATTTAATGTTTTTAAAAATCAAAAATATAAGCAATATGTCTGCAAACAAGGCAAGATTTTGCTTTACAAGCCCGAATACGCCGCTATAATAGCGACTTCTTCACCAGCCCAGGTGGCGAAATTGGTAGACGCAGGGGACTCAAAATCCCCCGCCGCAAGGTGTGTCGGTTCGAGTCCGACCCTGGGCACCACAATAAACCGCTTATCAGCGGTTATTTTTTTGCCTGTCGAAAACTCATATTAGAAGCCAACATTTTGATCAATCAGGATTTTTGTTGGTTTTGCCATGTTCTCAGTATTGGATCAAAACAAACACGCGGTTCAGCAAAAGTCGGATTCATTTACCTCTTATTTCTCCGCTTATGTTGGATAAATACCGCCAAGCCCGTTTTATGACAAAGGTCGTCTGAATAAACTATACTTTCATACGACCCCTATTTATTACGGAGCTTATTTATGTCTATCCGTCTGACCACGCTGTCTCTAACACTTGCCGTCGCAGCCTGTACGCCCACCGTTTCCCCATCGGCAGAAACCTCGCCGACCGTCACCAAATCCGCCATTGATACTGCCTACTGGACCGAACAGCCCTATTGCAGCGGTCGCTATCAATTACGCCTGCCGTCCAAACGCCGTCATGGCAGTACGCACCTTGATTACAACGGCTGGAGCGTGATGGTTATGTTTAACGACTGGGATAGAAACGTTAGGACTATCAATAGGTTTAAACGTAGTGGTTATGATGGAACAGATATTGTCGTTGATACCCGCACCCTGATTCCGGATCGGGCAATGATGCAGGTAACGCGCGGGGGATTTCATTGGGAAAACATTATCGGGAAAGACGGTATGCCCTACGAAGCCGACTTATATTTCAAACTGGATAATGATGACGCCTATATCGTACGCAGTTTTTTCTATATCCCTGCCGACAATAAGAAAGCCCCTGCCAACTGGAAAGCCCAAGAAAAAGAGCTGATAAACGGCATGGAGAAAAAATTCCGCCAAGAAATCCTCAATGGATTGAAAACCAGGCAGGAATTTGAAGTACCGAATCGACACGGCATTTGCCTGATAGGCGGTTTTATCGCCGATGACGGCAAAAAACCGTTTGAAGTTCATAGTACCGTCGAATTTGCCAAACAACACGATATGAGTCTGGAAATCATGCACGGCGATGTGTTGAAAGCGGGCGAAGCGACGTTGCTGCAACGCAAAGTCGACCCAGAAAAAGGCTTATTGGTTAAAGCACTAACCCGAACCATCCGCCAAGGCAAACGCACCATCAACGGTATGTCGGGCGAGGAAAAACTGGTGAAATGGGGCGGGAACAAATATATGTTCTTTTGGGAGCGCGACGGCGGCGATCCGCGCATCATGATGCAGTTTGGCGCGGAGAAAAAAGACGGAACGAAGCGCAGCGAAGCCGAAGTCCTTGCGATTTGGGATACGGTTTTGCCGACTTTGAAACCTGTGAAGCAATAGCGATGGAAAGGTCGTCTGAAAATGTTTTTCAGACGACCTTTGTTTTGGGGAAGCGGCTCAACGAGTTACGTTGCGCCAGTCGCTTTCGAAATAGCTGACGAGGATTTGGTTGTTCAGATAGTTCGGCTCGACCTTACGCCTTGCCATGTCGGGCGGGAAGCGGAACATTTCGGCGGCGGTTTGGGCGTTCAGATAACGCGTAGGAACGTCGAATTTCTGTGGGACAGGGAATTGCTTATCGAAGCCTGCCAACACAAATCCCCATTCGCCGAAGGAGGGGACGTAAACGTGATAAGGCGCGGTGTAAAGGCCGGCGGCTTCGAGGGTGGCGACGACCGACCAGTAGGCGTTGGGGGCGAAGTAGGGCGAGGTGGATTGGACGACGATTTTACCCTGTGGCTGAAGATGGCGGGCGACGAGGCGGTACATGGGGACGGAGTAGAGTTTGCCCAGTGAGAAATTGGACGGGTCGGGCAGGTCGATGATGATGACGTCGAATTTTTCAGACGACCCCTCCAGCCATTTGGCGGCATCGTCGTTGACGACGTGCATTTTGGGATGGGACAGCGAGCCTTGGTTGAGCGCGCTTAAGGTGGCGGAGGTTTTAAAAGTGGCGGTCATGTCGGGGTCTAAATCGACCAAGGTAACGTGTTTGACCTGCGGGTATTTCAAGACTTCGCGCGCCGCCAGCCCGTCGCCGCCGCCGAGGATGAGGACGCGGGAGGCGTCGGAAACCATCTGCATGGCGGGCAGGACGAGGGCTTCGTGGTAACGGGCTTCGTCGCGCGAGGAGAATTGCAGGTTGCCGTTGATGTAGAGGCGGGTGTCGTCTTTCCAGCGGGTCACGACGAGCCGCTGGTAGGGCGAGTGGCTTTGATAGACGACGGGGTCGCCGAAATAGCTTTGTTCGGCTTTGAAGGAGATGCGGTCGGCGTAGGCGAAGGTGGCGGCGAGGACGGACAAGACAATCAGCGCGCGCAGGCGGATGGCGCGGTAGCGGGGCAGTTCGGCTTTGAAGACGCGTGCGGTCAGGTAGGCGACGGCGGCGTTAAGGATGCCGAACAAGAGGGCGGAACGCGCCATGCCGAGTTTGGGGGCGAGCAGGAGCGGGAAGAGCAGGGAAACGGCGAGGGCGCCCAAGTAGTCGAAGGTCAGGACTTTGGAAACGAGTTCTTTGAACTCCGCGCCTTTGCGGTTTAACACGCGCATCACCAACGGGATTTCCATGCCGACGACTGCGCCGACAATCAGCACGAAGGCGTAGAGCAGGGTGCGGAACGGGGCGGCAGAAAGCCCGAAGGCGACGAACAATGCCAGCGCGGAAATGCCGCCGATGATGCCGACCAAAAGTTCGATTTCGATGAAGCGGTGCAACACGTCTTCGTCTTTGATGTAGCGGGTCAGGTGTGCGCCGATGCCCATCGAGAAAAGATAAAGTCCGATGACGGAGGAAAACTGCAAAATGCTGTCGCCCAAAAGATAGCTCGCCAGCGCGGCGATGATGAGTTCGTAGGCGAGGCCGCAACTGGCGACGATGAAGACGGAGATGATGAGGGTGCGGTGGGCGGTCATGGTGTGGGCGTTTTATAGGGTCGTCTGAAATCTGAAAAACGGATGATTCGACAATGGTGGGGCTTGATGTGTAAAACGGTATGTTTTGAACAGAAATGCGTATCCTGCCGCGCTGCCTTGGGTGTTGAATGTATGGTTTTTCGAGTCCAAAACCGTTTTTTAAGGAAGGGCCGGTTTGTGGTGCGTCCCCTTTAATTTCAGATGGCTTAGAGTTGTGGCATAATCCATTATATCAAAATACCGAGGAAGCCCTATCGTGAGTATTTCCCTGCCCCAATACCTGCTTTACCTGCAATATATGCTTGCGGGGGTGGCGATGACTGCCGTTTTCGGCGCGGTTTATCTGCGGATTACGCCTGCGGAAGAGTTGCGGCTGATTAAAAACGGCAACCTTGCCTGCGCCTTGTCGTTTGGCGGCGCGCTGGTTGGATTTTGTTTGACGCTCGCATCCAGCATTGCCCATAGCGTCAGTTTCGTTGATTTTATCCTGTGGGGTCTTGCGGCGGCGGTGATTCAGATTTTGGTGTATTTCGCCGCCACGATGATGATTAAAGGCGCAACGGAGGAACTCATCGGCAACAACGTCGCCGTCGGCGCGCTGTTTGGCGCGGTGTCCGTATCCATCGGCATCTTGAATGCGGCTTGTCTGACCTGATGCTTCTGTTTTCTTGGTTTCAGAAAGTTGTGTGTTTCCATAAATATAGTGGATTAAATTTAAATCAGGACAAGGCGACGAAGCCGCAGACAGT
>CAUOMQ010000091.1:0-10619 GCA_963456805.1 uncultured Neisseria sp.
TGTACTGTCTGCGGCTTCGTCGCCTTGTCCTGATTTAAAGTTAATCCACTATAGATTCATAGAATCAAAAAGGTCGTCTGAAAACGTTGGGCAAAGCTGCTTGTCCGTTTTCAGACGACCTTTGTTTACGGCTCGATATTATTCGCTCAAGAGCGCAATATCCGCTACCGCGTTCATCTGCTCTGCCAAGCGGTTCAGCAGGTTCAGGCGGTTTTGTTTTACGGCGGGGTCTTCCGCCATCACCATCACGCCGTCGAAGAAGGCATCGACTTGCGGTTTGACGGAAGCCAGCTCGGACAAGGCGGTCTGGAAATTGCCTTCGGCAACGGCGGCGGCAATTTTCGGCTGCAAGCCTTGTGCGGCGGCATACAGGGCTTTTTCTTCGTCTTGTTGCAGCAGGCTTTCATTGACTTCACCCAACTCGGCATCGGCTTTTTTCAGCAGGTTTTGCACGCGTTTGTTGGCGGCGGCGAGCGCGGCGGCTTCGGGCAGTTGTTTGAACGCGGCAACGGCTTGCAGTTTGGCGGTCAAATCGTCCAAACGGCGCGGCTGTTTGGCGAGTACGGCGGCGACGATGTCTTGCGGATAATCGTTTTGCAGCAACACGGCAAGGCGCGCCTGCATGAAGTCGGCAGTTTCAGACGGCGTTTTCTCGTTGAGCAAACCTTTGGGGAAGCTGTCGAAGGTCGTCTGAATCAGCTTGTTTACGTCCAAACCATACTGCATCAGCATCCGCAAAATACCCAAGGCGGCGCGGCGCAGGGCGTAGGGGTCTTTGTCGCCGGTCGGAATCAGGCCAATGCCCCAAATGCCGACCAGGGTTTCCAGCTTGTCGGCCAGTGCAACGGCAGTGGCAACTTTGCCGTTCGGCAGGTTGTCGCCGGCAAAACGCGGCTGATAGTGCTGCTCGATGGCTTCGGCGATTTCTTCGGTTTCGCCGTCCAAGCGGGCGTAGTATTTGCCCATCGTGCCTTGCAGTTCGGGGAACTCGCCGACCATTTCGGTAACCAAGTCGGCTTTTGCCAAACGCGCGGCGCGTTCGGCTGCGGCAGCGTCCGCACCCAAAGCTTTGGCGATGTGGGCGGCAATGCTTTGAAGGCGTTCGATGCGTTCGGCTTGCGAGCCGATTTTGTTGTGGTACACCACGTTCGCCAACTTGGGCAGGCGGCTTTCCAAAGTCGCTTTCTGGTCTTGCTTGTAGAAGAACTCGGCATCAGACAGGCGCGCGCGCAAAACGCGTTCGTTGCCTTGGATGATGTGCGACGGGTCTTCGGTTTGCAGGTTGGAGACCAGCAGGAAGCGGTTCATCAGCTTGCCGTTTTGGTCGAGCAGCGGGAAGTATTTTTGGTTTTGCTGCATGGTCAGAATCAGGCATTCTTGCGGCACAGCGAGGAAATGCTCTTCAAAACCGGCTTCCAAAACAACGGGGTATTCGACCAGCGCGGTCACTTCGTCCAGCAGGGCTTCATCGGCGGCTACGGTGGCTTTCAGACGGTCTGCCTGCTCGTTCAAGGCCGTCTGAATCACGGCTTTGCGCTCGGTAAACGAAGCGACGACTTTGCCTTGCTCGCGCATTTGTGCGGCGTAGCTGTCGGCGTTTGTAATAGTGATTTCGCCGCTGGACAGGAAGCGGTGTCCCAAGGTTTGATTGCCGCTTTGCAGACCCAAAACGCTGACGTTCACGATGTCGCCGCCGTGCAGCACAATCAGCCCGTGAACGGGACGCACGAAGGTAAACGTGCTGCTGCCCCAACGCATCACTTTCGGAATCGGCAGTTTCTTAACGGCTTGATTGATAATGTCTTCCAAAAGTTCGCCCAACGGTTTGCCGGTTTGGACGTATTCGTAGGCGTACACATCCTGCTTGCCGTCGTGGACGATGGTCAAGTCTTCGATTTTCGCCCCCGCACCGCGCGCAAAACCTTCCAAAGCCTTGGTCGGCGCACCGTCTTTCATGGCATTTGCCACGGCAGGGCCTTTTTTCACGATTTTCTGATCGGCTTGAACGGCTTTCACGTTTTTAACTTGAACGGCCAAACGGCGCGGCGAGGCGTAGGCGGTATATTCGGCTGCGCCGTCAATCAGTTGCGCTTTTTCCAAGCCTTCGGCAACAGAAGCAGCGAAGTGGTTGCCAAGATTGTTCAGGGCTTTGGGGGGGAGTTCTTCGGTAAGGAGTTCGATTAAAAGGGTTTGGGTTGTCATGTGAGACTTTCTGCTCTTTACATTTGTCGGTTTTAATTTCGTTGAAGCGGATACTTTCAGACGACCTCTGGCCGGAAACCCTGTCTTGGTTTGATTTGTCTGAAAGTTTGGTGATAAAGCCATCGGATTCACGCGCCGGTATGGTGTGCAGTGCCGATGTCTGTTTGATTTGGTGCAGATTATGCCACAATTGCGCCTTTTCTGCGGCGTGATTATTAGAGAAGTTGGTAATAGAAGCGGGCAGAGGGTGATGAAGATAAGGGATAAAGCTGCCGGATAAGGATAACTTCCTTGTTTTGCCCTGATTTCAAATCAATCTGTCGCTGCATTAGGTGATCATGTTATGCGCTTTCATATTGGTGCGGGTGTGTTTGGCAGGTTAAAAGAAAAAGGTCATCTGAAACTGCAAACAGTCTTTCAGACGACCTTTTTTAAAGGAGACGGTCATTAGGATTATTGACGTTTCGCGCCGTAACCGCCGATGAGGTGTTCACTGCCGTCTTGGTTTTTCAGACCGTAAGTACCGCCGATTTCAGCAGCTTTTGCACCGTAGAATTTACCGCTCAAATTACCTTTCAGACCTGCTGCGGCTGCTTCAACCGAACCCAGGAAGAGGTTGCCGTTTTCCCATTTCGCCGTACCTTTCATGTCGTACTTCGCATCGGCTTCGCTTACGCGGCGGCCGTTGGCGTCGAGGGAGTGGAATTGGGAATTGGCAGTTTCAAAGCGTACGCCTTTCAAACCAAAATCGACGATGGCTTTAACATCCGCCGTCAACTGACGGCTTTGGTCACCTTTTACAACGTAGGCGGTAGTTAAGCCGTTGTAAGTTGCCGTACCTTTCTCCGGCAGGTCGGTGAACTTGGTCTCATCGCCTAAGCTTTGATAGCCGAATGCGACATCGTTTTTGGGATCAAAATAGTATGCAAAGGTTTGATAAGCCCAACCGGCTGCAGCGGGGTCGTGCATGACGATTTGTGTGCCATCAGTAAATTGGATGATGTATACACCGTCGAAGCGTTTGTCAAACACGAGATGTTTACCATCCCCGGCAACCAAGTTACCTTTTCTAAAGTATGCCAATTTGTCTGCCAAGCTTTTGGCTTCGGCAGCTATAGCAGGACGCGCATCACGAAGACGACCATATAAATCGTTCAATTCGTCAAGTTTTGCCTGAGCTTTTGCGATAGCATCAGCATCGCCTTTCTCTTTAGCTTGTTTTAAAGTCTCTTTGGCTGTTTCGATTTGAGTGTACAGTTCGGTAATCTTCTCATCGATTGAGGCACGACCATTAATAAAGTTTTTACTGTCGCCACTTATCTTGCCGTTTTGTGGGCCCCCATCACTTTTTGTATTACCGCCTGAAAATACTTTCATAATCAGAGAATATGGTGTGGTCCAATTGACTTGAGCGGCATTTTGGTTGGCAATTACTACGCCGTCCAATTTTACTTCGTCATTGTTTTTGAAATCCAATGAACTAATTAAACCGTTTTGATTGTTTTCTTTGCTGTCAGTAAGGTAGAAATCACCTGTATATTCTTTTCCGTCTGCTGTTCTGGTAAGACGTAACTGGGTATTTGGATTGCCTTGTTGTGCAGTGGCAGAGGAAATAAAGCTGGTGTGCAGTGGTGTAGCGCCATTTACTGCTTCAAGCGGTGCTTCATCAATCAAGTCCGCGAGATTGTCAGCGCGGTTATGACTAGGGGTAGCTGCTGCTACGGTATTGCCATTATTGTTGTTGGTAGCGCTGGGGGTGGCATTGCTTGGGCTGCTGTTTTTAGCAGGGCTGCCGTTGCCACTTGTGCTGGTTGATCCGGTGGAAAGAGTGGATGCGCCACCGCTGCCACCGCCGCCTCCACAGGCAGACAGGATTGCCGCGCTGATGGCAGTTAAGATGATGGTTTTGATTTTAGTGTTGATTGCAGACATATTGTCCCCTTTTTTGTTGATTGGAATGGTGCTTTTTATCAAATGGCATAAAATATTATCATAGATATAATTATGACAAAAATAAACTGTTTTTTACATTTGTTGGGATAATTGTCCATCGATATGCGGTTTGTGTTTGATTTGTACGACATAAAGGTCGTCTGAAAATGCTTGAAGCTGCCGGTTGCGGTTGTCTGCTTTAATCAGGCTTCGTTTTCAGACGACCTGCCATTACAATCACGTTTTATTTTAGAGAAGAATTTATGCGTCATTTTGTGTCTGTAATTTTGTGTTCATGTTTCCTCGCTGCGTGCTCCACTCCTATGGCTCCTCAAGATATTTCTACTGCTTCCGCCCGTTGGGCGACTTTGGTAAAGCAAGATGCTAATTTGTACCGTATTGACGATAAGCTTTACCGCAGTGAGCAGCCGGTTGCGGAAGATGGGGAACTGATTGAGCAACTCGGTATTCGTAGCGTGATTAATTTGCGATTTTTTGATCGGAACGACAACGAAACACATTTAAAAGGCCGCAATTTGATGCTGCTGAACCGTCCTTTGTTGACGTGGAAAATTAAGCCTAAAGATATCGCGCAAACTCTTTTCTTAATTGAAAAGCAGCAAAAATACGGTCCTGTATTGGTTCATTGCTATCATGGGGCTGATCGTACAGGTTTGATTTCCGGAATGTACCGTATTATTTATCAGGGTTGGTCGGTGGAAGAGGCCAGGTTGGAAATGCAACATGGTCCTTATGGTTATCATAGTATCTGGAAAAATATTGAGAATTTGTTTACCGAAGAAAAGGTACAGGAAGTACGCGAACATTTGGAACGTCTGCGAAAAGAGGGATGATGTTGAATGTAAGGTAAGGCCTGGATTAGGCGTCTTGGAATGATAACGATGTTGGTTTTAACTTATCTTTATCATTTTCTTGCGCTTACGGTATTGTGTTTGGCGTACACTTTGCCGGTCTCTTCAAACTAAGAACGATTCTTATGTATCACGGTGAACGCTTTAATGCGTATACTCATTTGATCGGCGCCATGCTGGCTGTTGCGGCATTGGTGCTGATGATTATTAAGGCGGATGATTCATATCGGCTTGCTAGTGCGATTACTTATGGTGTTTGCCTGTCTTTGCTGTATCTGGGCTCAACGTTGTACCACAGTATTCCTCAACCTAAAATTAAGGCTGTCTTGCAAAAAGTGGATCATTGCATGATTTATCTGTTGATTGCAGGCAGCTATACCCCGTTTACCTTGATTCCTCTTAAGGGAGAATGGGGTTGGTCGCTTTTCGGTGTGTCATGGGGCTTGGCATTTTTAGGGATTATTCAAGAGCTTACGATAGGGAGAAAGAGTGAAAAACGGCTGTTGTCCATGATTATTTATGTGGTGATGGGATGGTTGATTTTGGTTGCTTTATTTCCATTGGTTCAATCGCTTTCATCTGTCGGGCTGTTTTGGCTTGCGTTGGGCGGTATATTGTATAGCGTCGGTATCTATTGGTTTGTGAATGATAAAAAGATTAAACATGGTCATGGTATTTGGCATTTGTTTGTTCTTGGTGGAAGCTTGGCTCAATTTGTCTGCATCTATTTTTATGTACTTTAAGAGGCTGACGGTTTGTAGAAGTTGTATCAAGGTTTTTTTGTAGGCCGGTAACCGAAATCTTATCTGTAATTGAATTTACTGCCGAATGATAGAAAGATGATGTAAAAAATCCCCACTGAAAAGTGGGGATTTTGCTTTGCAATTCTTTTGCTTAACCTTTACGGGCAGGCAATTTTTCTTTAATACGGGCAGCTTTACCGGTCAGGCCACGCAGGTAGTACAGTTTGGCGCGACGGACGTCACCGCGGCGTTTTACTTCGATTTTTTCTACGGTAGGGGAGTAGAGTTGGAAAGTACGCTCAACGCCTTCGCCGCTGGAAATTTTGCGGACGATGAAGTTGCTGTTCAAGCCGCGGTTACGACGGGCGATAACAACGCCTTCGTAAGCTTGCAGACGGCTGCGTGAACCCTCTACTACGCGTACGGAAACGACTACGGTGTCGCCCGGTGCGAATTCGGGGATTTCTTTGTTCAGGCGAGCGATTTCTTCTTGCTCTAATTGTTGAATCAGGTTCATTGTTTTTCCTAAATTATGATTGGATTTCCTGTTGCTCTTGCAAGATTTCTTTTAAGAGGCGGGATTCCTTTGGGATTAAACTGCGCTTTTCCAGCAGGTCTGGTCTGCGCTCCAGGGTGCGCCGCAGCGATTGTTTCAACCGCCATTCGGCTATCAAGCCATGATTGCCCGAACGCAATACGTCAGGGACGGTCATGTCTTGGAATTCTAAAGGTTTGGTGTAATGGGGGCAGTCTAATAGGTCGTCTGAAAACGAATCCTGTTCGGCTGACTGTATGTCGCCCAATACGCCGGGTATCAGTCTGAGTACGGCATCCATCAGCATCATGGCGGGTAGCTCTCCGCCGGAAACGACAAAGTCGCCTATGCTGATTTCTTCATCTACGCTGCTTTGCAGCAGGCGTTCGTCAATTCCTTCATATCGTCCGCAAAGCAGTATGAGATGCGGAGATTTTGCAAGTTCTACGGCTTTTTTATGGGTCAGCGGTTGACCTTGCGGACTAAGGTAGATGACTTTTGCAGGCGCTGAAGATGTTTGTTTGGCTTCTTCTATCGCTGCTTGCAGCGGCGGCGCCATCATAATCATTCCCGGACCTCCGCCAAAGGGGCGGTCGTCAATATAGCCGAGTTTGTTGTCGGCGAATTTGCGGGGATTAATGGCTTGGAATTGCCAAAGGTTTTGTTTTTTTGCGCGACCGGTTACGCCGTATTCGGTAATGCTGTCGAACATTTCGGGGAAGATGGTGATGGCTTGTATCAACATCAGTAGTCTAAGCCCCAGTCGGCGGTAATGGTTTTGCCTTCGGTATCGACGGCCTCGATGTAGTTGGATACGAACGGGATCAGGATTTGGCCATGTTCCCCATTAATCATCAAAACATCGTTGGCGCCGGTTTCCATCAGGTTTGTGACTTTGCCGAGCACGATATTGTCTTTGTTGACAACGGTCATGCCGACTAAATCTGCCCAATAATATTCGTCTTCCTCGGTAGGAGCGAATTCTTCTCGGGGAATTTCGATGGTATAGCCACGCAGGGCAAAAGCCTGATCGCGATCATCTATGCCTTCGAATTTAACCTGAAGCTCTCCGCTGACGATTTTGCCGGCTTCGAGTGTAACGTTCAGGGTTTTACCGTCTTTGCTTAACTGCCACTCAGGGTAGTCCAGGAGGCTGTCGGCGTATTCTGTATTGGCGGCTATTTTGAGCCAGCCTTTGATGCCGAATACGCCTTTGATGTAGCCCATGGCTACCCGTTGTCGAGTGTCGGTCATAGCAAGATTAGCCGGTGATTAAGCAGCAGCTTTTTGTTCTTTGATCAGTTTTGCAACTGCGTCGCTGACTTGTGCGCCTTGGGCGATCCAGTGGTTCAGGCGGTCGGCTTGGAGGCGTACGCGCTCTTGTTTTTCATTGGCAACAGGGTTGTAGAAGCCAACGCGCTCGATGAAGCGGCCGTCGCGGCGGTTGTGGGAGTCGGCAACGACTATGTGGAAGAAGGGACGGTGTTTAGAACCACCGCGAGCCAAACGGATAACTACCATTTTGAGTCCTTTTGAGAAAATCGGATAGATAAGAAACCGCTAATTTTAGGATATTTTGCGTTGTTCATGCAAGTTTTTATTTGTTTTTGTTGCTGTTTTGCGGAGTGGTCAGGTTGAGGCGTGCTTGGCACAAAGTGTTGTCTTCTTCTGAAGGGGTGATGGTAAAGCCTGATTTTTCAGCAAGTTTAAGCATAGGGGTGTTGGATTTGAGTATTTGGGCACTCATGACGCGGTAGCCTTGTTGTGTTGCCGATTGGATAATCAGCTTCATCATTTCCGCTGCCAACCCTTTGCCGCGCACGTTTTCGGCAAGTGTGATGCCGAATTCGCATTCGTTGCGGTTGATACGGCTGAAGCGGCTGACGGCGACGATGAGGTCGTCTGAATTACGCGCCGTCCATGCGGCTTCGCTGTGGTAGTCGAGTTTGCTGAAGCGTGCGAGGGTGGGGATGGGCAATTCGTTGGTATGGGTCATGAAGCGGGTGTAGCGCGCTTGTGGAGACAGGCTGTGGACGAATTGCTGCTTGGCTTCCGCGTCTTCGGGGGTGAAGGGGTGAATGGTTACGGTTTCGCCGTTTTTGAGGGTAAGCGTGGCAGGATGCTCGGTCGGGTAGGGGGCGAGCACGTTTTGGATGAGGGCTTCGCTTTCGGTTTTTGCGCCCAAAAGTTCGGCGGCGGCTTCGCCGGTGTTGCGGAGGAACTCGGCGGCAGTCGGATTTTTGCTGCGCAGGTATTCCGCTGCGGTCTGTACTTTGGCGGCGGCTTGTTCGAGCTTGAGGGTGGCTATATTGGTTGGTTTATTTTTGGGGGAAGGACGTTCGTCAGCCTGCAATACAAAGTCACTGCTGTATTGGTCGCCGTTGAGGTTGAGCAGGATTTCGCCGATGTATTGCTGCCGTTGGCTGAGTGTGTTTAGGGTGTGCAGGAGCTGGTTGAGGGTGTGTGTATTGTCGAGTTGGGCGAAACGGGCGATGTGTTCGCTGTCCAGCGTAGAGAACGGCGGGAGCGCGGCGGTGGTTCTGCCTTGATGGCATACGGTCAGGATGTTGCCATAGGCGGTATGGCGTTGGAAACGGAATTGCACCGCGTTATGCGTGGTGTGCCGATAGGCAGGCAGGCACAGGGCTTCGGCAAGCAGGGGCAGGTCTTTTGAAGAGAAGGCTTTGGTAATGTTTCTTGCCTGCGGGGTTTTCAGACGACCTTTTTTTGGCGTGGCGATGCGTAGCTGCTCTTTTTGCAGTTGGTCGGCAATGTTGCGGAACGATACGGCTTGCAGGGCTTGTTCGGGACGGTCGAAATGCAGGAGGTCGTCTGAAAAGCGGCTGCTGACAAGCAGGGGTTTGGCAGTGTGTTTCGCCAGCATGCTCAGGGTGCGGGTCAGATTTTTTTCGTCAGGACTGTCGGTCGGGGCAACGATGGCGAGCAGGGCTTCGGTATGGGTATTTTGAAGGTGTTGGCTGGTGATGCTGTGGTAATGGGCGGGCGTGGGTGTGCTGCCGATGTAGCCTTGGCGGATGTGCGGCTGCTTGGTGGGGAATTGGAGTTTTAGGTTTTGGGGCGCACAGGTTTCCAGCCACTCGGCAGGGGTGTCGGACAGGATGTCGATGCTGTTCAGAGGGGGGAGATCGGACAAACGCGCGTGCAGGGCGGCTTCGAGTTCGCTGCTGCTGAATGTGGCGAGGAAGTTGCAATGGCGCGCAAGGCAGCGTAACACGGCTTTTTCGGTGTCGTCTGAACGGTGGGTAACGTGGAGGATGAGCGGGGTGTGGCGGGTGAAATGGCGGATGGCGCTGAACAGGTTGCGCTGGTTTTCGGCCGGGTTGTGTTCGATGACGGCAACTTTGGTGTGGCGGTTGTGGCCGAAACGGTTGAGCCAGTCGGCAGAAGCGGTGGGACTGAGCGGATAGTTGAGGCTGATGTGGCGCGAAATGCCCTGTCCCATTTTTTGCAACATGAGGTTGATTTCGCTGCTGACGGAGGCGTGTCCGGTCAAAAGGGCGGTGTAGCCTGCCGGATGGTCGGGTTGGGAACTGATGTTGAGGCTTTGCGATGGAAGCTGCACGCCGGCGGGGCTGCACACGCTGATGTTGAGTTCGTTGCCGTGGTGTTTTTTGATGGCGGCTTCGGCGGTGTGCCATTCGTCGTCGGACAGGCTTTCCCAGTCTTGGATGAGGATGATGTGGCCGAACTGTTTTTTGCGGCAGGATTTGAACAGGGCGTCGTAGCTGTCGGGCGGTGTTACGGCGATGACGAGGTCGGCGCTGCCGGGGATTTTGTTGAGGTTGGTGTAGGAGGTGAGTCCGGCAACCGTGCGGTGGCGGAGGTTGACGGGTGTGATTTGACCTTGAAACGGTGCGCTCAGGAGGTTGCTCAGGATGCGTTCGCCCAAGCTATATGGGCGTTCGCTCGCGCCCACGAGAATGATGTGGTTGGGCATGAAGAAGTAGCCGGACATGGATTGGGCGGACATGGTGCCTCCTTTTCGGTGTGTGGACGCTGCGTTTCAGACGACCTTTCGGGCGGTTTGGGTTGGAAGGGGTGTGTGATGAGTGAACGGGATTGGGCGTTCGTTGTTGGTTTTGTTATCAATGGATAGTCTGTTTCGCTGCTCTTTATGGCGGAATATGCGGACTTTAAATGATTTAATTATTCACTTGCATTATATATGACAAATGGCATAAAAGGTCGTCTGAAAGGCGGGAACGTAAGGGTTTGTTCTTTTCAGACGACCTTTTGTAGGCTTGGGGGGTGGCAATTTGTTTATAGTGGATTAACTTTAAACCAGTACGGCGTTGCCTCGCCTTGCCGTACTAT
>CAUOMQ010000092.1:0-10615 GCA_963456805.1 uncultured Neisseria sp.
CATTAATAGTCATGATTAATTATAAAATCACCCCCAACCCGCTCGCTCACGAGTGGCACATCCGCCTAACCTTCCGACAAGAACATGATTTGGAAACAGAAATCAGCCTGCCGAACTGGGTTCCCGGCAGCTATCTGATACGCGATTTCTCGCGCCACATCACCACCATCCGCGCCTTTTGTAATGGCGAATACGCCCATCTGACCCAAGCCAAAAAAAACCGATGGCGCACTGCCCCGCAGTCCGGCGAGTGGGAAATTTACTACACCGTTTACGCCTACGACTTGTCTGTCCGCGGCTCGTTTTTGACTGCCGAACGCGGGTTCTTTGACGGCGCATGCCTGTTCTTGCAGGTAAACGGACAAGAAAACAGCACACACCAAATCGAATTCCCCATCCTACCAAAAACATGGCGGATTGCCACCACTCTGCCTCAAACCGACGTCCACAGCTTTCAGACGACCTCATACCACGATTTAATCGACCACCCTGTCGAACTGGGCAACATCGAATTTCTCGATTTTGAAGCCGGCGGCATCCCGCACCGCATTGCCTTGAGCGGCCACTATCCCGATTTCGACCGCGACCGCCTCGTGTCAGACATCCGCACAATCTGCGAAACCGAACTGGCCATGTTCCCCTCCCCCGCCCCGTTCACCCATTACCTCTTCCTGCTCCACGTCGGCGACAACATCTACGGCGGACTTGAACACATCAGCAGCACCGCCCTGCTCGCTGACCGCCACAGCCTGCCGCCGCACGGCATGATCGACGCCAACGACACCTACACCCAACTGCTCGGACTGTTCTCACACGAATACTTCCACGCCTGGAACGTCAAATCCATCAAACCCGCCGCCTTCGCCCCCTACGACCTCGACCGCGAAAACTACACCGAGCAACTCTGGGCGTTTGAAGGCATCACCTCCTACTACGACGACCTCTTCCTCGCCCGCAGCCGCACCATCGCCCCCGAAGCCTACCTGCGCCTGCTCGCCCAAAGCATCACCCGCGTGCAGCAAACCAAAGGTCGTCTGAAACAAAGCCTTGCCGAATCCAGCTTCACCGCTTGGAACAAATTCTACAAACAAGACGAAAACAGCCCCAACGCCATCGTCAGCTACTACCAAAAAGGCGCACTTGCCGCCCTCTGCCTCGACCTCGCCATCCGCAGCAAAAGCAGCGAGCAACACACCCTCGACAGCGTCATGCAGCAACACTACCGCGATTGGCTGGATACCCGTCAAGGCATCCCCGAAAAACAATGGCAAGCCCGTTGCCAAGCGTTTACCGGCCTAGGCCTCGAAGACTTTTTTCAGACGACCCTCTATACCACCGCCGACCTGCCCCTTGCCGAACTCCTCGCCACCATAGGCATCGGGCTGCAATGGCAGGCACAACCGCGCGGACACGGCGGCGCATTCCTGTCCGAACCGCCAACCGAAACGCCCGCCCCAGCATCCGACTTCGGCGCAAGGTTCAAACAAAACAGCGACCACGCCACCCTGACCCACGTCTTCAACGGCGGCAGCGCAGAAAACGCCGCCCTCTGCCCGCAGGATAAAATCATCGCCGTCGACGGCTACGCCTGCACCGACCTTGCCGCACAGTGGGCGCAACTTCCCATCGGCGCCACCGCCCGCCTCCACTACTTCCGCACCGGCATCCTGTACGTCGCCGACATCACCGTCCAAGCCGCCGAAGCTGACACCGCCGTCCTCTACATCACCGACCGCGAATTATTTGAAAACTGGCTTTATAATGACCGAGCCTGATTTTCAGACGACCTCAAGTGCCGGATCGAGGTCGTCTGAAACATCCACACCGAAAGAAACAACCATGAAAAAACTCCTTATCGGCATCACCGCCCTGTTACTCAGTTTGCACGCCACAGCCGCCCCAAAATCAGATTCGGCAATCAAGGTAGGAAAAGAAATTGCCGTCTTCTACAAAAATCCCTCTGCCGAACGTGCTGCCTCTTTGATGGACCAGCTTGTCAAAGCCGATCTCATGCGCGAAACCACCCTTGCATGGGGGACGCAAGCGCTACAAAAATATCCCCAAGGCAGTACCATTTGGTGTGACAACATCCGAACCTACCAAGGCGACGCCCTAACCTTTTCCGCCTACACCCTCGCCCTGACAGGCACGTCTCAAGCCCAAACCTGTCTCGACAGCCTGACATTAAATACCGAGCTTAAAAACAACCTCAAAGAAAACAAAAGCTTCCATCCGCTTAAAGAACCCATCATCTCCCCTGCATCACTGGATTTTCATTGGGTAACTTATTTTGCCACCGGCAATCCGAAAGCGGTCGAGCGTATCGTCGACTACATCATCAAAGCCCAAACGGCTGCCGCCCAACGCCCCGACCATGTAGACCTCACCCTTGCTGCTGCCATTTGGTCAACCCGATCCAATATGGAACAAGATGCAGCCATTGACAGCATTGTCCGCAAATACATACAAAAACAGTCCAAAGCCAATAAAAAACTATTGGAACAAGCCCTGTTAGCCCCTCAAGACGACTAAAATCAATCCATCATCAAACGTAGAAAAGGAAAATCCATGTCTATCCAAAAACTTGCCGACAACCTCTACATCGCCCCGCAGCTGACCGAAGCAGACGTACAAGAAGCCGCCAAACTCGGCATCCAAACCGTCATCTGCAACCGTCCCGACGGCGAAGAAGAAAACCAACCCTCGTTCAAACAAGTCGAAAGCTGGCTTGAAGCTGCAGGCATCCGCGAACACCACCATCAGCCCGTCGTCGCGCCCGCCATCAACGCCGCCGATGTCGCCGCCTTCCAAAACCTGCTCAAAAGCGTCCCCCAACCCGTCCTCGCCTACTGCCGCACCGGCACCCGCTGCTCCCTGCTCTGGGGCTATCATCAGGTGCAAAACGGTGCAAGCGTCGCCGAAGTCGTCGCTGCCGCACAACAAGCAGGCGTCAACCTGAGCAACTTCGAAGCCCGCCTGCAAGACGCGCAACAAAACGGTCTGGCGTAATACGTTATCCGTTTACCCAAACGCAAAGGTCGTCTGAAATACCGTTTCAATGAATGGAAACCGTTTTCAGACGACCTTTTTATACGTTATGCCGTTTGGCAAACCGAATGAACGCATCCGATATCTTGAGCATTGCGGCAATCCGTTATATTCGGATGAAACTCAATATCCAGACCTGCCGTTTTCATTTACAATCTTCCCGTTCCATCTCATCAATTTATTATGCAAATCCTGCTCACTTTTTTGTTTAAATGCTTTGCGGCGTTGCCTTTGCCGTTTTTACACGCGCTGGGGAATGCGGCGGGCGGTTTGGGCTATTATCTGCTCAAAAGCGACCGGCAGCGCGTGTTCGACAATATGCGGCTTGCCGGATTGAATCCCGAGCCTTCGTCGGTCAAAGCCGTTTTTCGCGAAACGGCGAAAGGCGGGCTGGAATTGCCCGTCGCCTTTTTCAGACGACCTGAAAGCATTGAAACGCTGTTTAAAGAAGTGCATGGTTGGGAGTATGTCCAATCGGCTTTGGACGCCGGAGAAGGACTGTTGTTTATTACCCCGCACATCGGCAGCTACGACCTTGCCGGACGCTATATCAGCCAGCAGCTGCCGTTTCCGCTGACCGCCATGTACAAACCGCCTAAAATCAAAGCCTTGGATTCCGTCATGCAGGCGGGACGTGTCCGCGGCAAAGGGAAAACCGCTCCCACCAATATTCAAGGGGTCAAACAAGTCATTAAGGCTTTGCGTTCCGGCGAAGCCACGATTGTCCTGCCCGACCATGCCCCCTCCCCCGAAGAAGGCGGCGACGGAGTATGGGTACCGTTTTTCGGGAAATACGCCTACACCATGACGCTGGCGGGCAAACTGGCGCAAGTCAAAGGCGTGAAGGCGCTGTTTTTCTGCGGCGAGCGTTTGCCGAACGGCAGAGGGTTTGTGCTGCACATCGAGCCTATGCGCGGCGAGCTGAACGGCGACAAACAACACGACGCGCAAATTATCAATGAAAACACCGAATACTGGATACGCCGCTTCCCAACCCAATATCTGTTTATGTACAACCGCTACAAACAGCCCGCAGGCGCACCGCTTTCTCCCGACTGGAAACCGGAACCCGGTTGGAAACCTGAGCAAGTAGAAGACTGAACATTACTTGCGGGTCGTCTGAAAAAGCGGCTGATGCCCAGTTTCTCAAAACCACCATACAAATACAAAAAAGCACCTCAATCGAGGTGCTTTTTCTATTTTCAGACGACCTTTTGCCGAGTATCAGCCTTTTTTATTGTTCAACGCAGCTTTGACAAACGCGGTGAACAAAGGATGGCCTTTGCGCGGATTGGAGGTGAATTCGGGGTGGAACTGGCAGGCGAAGAACCAAGGATGGTTCGGCAGTTCGATGGTTTCGACCAAACGTTCGCGTCCGGCAGATACGCCGCCGATGACCAAACCTGCTTGTTCCAGTGTGGGAACGTAGTTGTTGTTGACTTCGTAGCGGTGGCGGTGGCGCTCGCGGATGTGTTCGCTGCCGTAGATTTTGGCAGCGAGGCTGCCTGCTTTCAATTCAACCTCTTGCGCACCCAAACGCATGGTGCCGCCCAAATCGGCGGATTCGTCGCGGGTTTCGACGCTGCCGTCGGCGGTTTGCCATTCGTCAATCAGGGCAACAACGGGTGCGGCGCATTTGAGGTCGAACTCGGTGGAATTTGCGCCTTTCAAGCCTGCCACGTCGCGGGCGTATTCGATCAGCGCAATCTGCATACCGAGGCAGATGCCCAAGTATGGCACGTTGTTTTCGCGGGCGTAGCGCACGGCGGCAATTTTGCCTTCCACGCCGCGCGAACCGAAACCACCGGGGACGAGGATGGCGTCCATGTCTTTGAGCATGGAAACGTCGCCGTTGTTTTTCTCGATGTTTTCGCTGTCAACGAAGGTGATTTGCACGTCGGTTTCGGTGTGGATACCCGCGTGTTTCAAGGCTTCGATCAGCGATTTGTAGGATTCGGTCAAATCGACGTATTTGCCGACCATGGCGATTTTGACGGTGTGTTTCGGATTTTTGATTGCATGGACGATTTTTTTCCACGCGGTCAAATCCGCCTGCTGTACGTTCAGCTGCAATTGCTCGGTAATGATGTTGTCGATGCCTTGGTCGTGCAGCATTTCGGGGCATTCGTAGATGCTGTCCACGTCGTAGCTGCCCACAATCGCGCGCTCTTCCACGTTGCAGAACAAGGCGATTTTGCGGCGTTCGTCCGCCGGCATTTTCCGATCCATGCGGCAAATCAGGATGTCGGGCTGCAAACCGATGCTCAACATTTCTTTAACGGTATGCTGGGTCGGCTTAGTTTTGATTTCGCCTGCGGCGGCGATGTAGGGAACGTAGCTCAAGTGCGCAAACAAGGTGTTGTTGCGTCCCAACTGGCTGCGCATCTGACGGATGGCTTCCAAAAACGGCAGCGATTCGATGTCGCCGACCGTACCGCCGATTTCGACGATGGCAACATCGTAACCTGCCGCACCTTCGTGGATGCGGCGTTTGATTTCGTCGGTAATGTGCGGGATGACTTGAACAGTGCCGCCGAGGTAGTCGCCGCGGCGTTCTTTGGCGATGACGTTTTCGTACACCTGCCCCGTGCTGAAGCTGTTGCGGCGGGTCATGGTGGCGTTGATGAAACGTTCGTAGTGTCCCAAGTCGAGGTCGGTTTCCGCGCCGTCGTCGGTCACGAACACTTCGCCGTGCTGGAACGGGCTCATCGTGCCGGGATCGACGTTGATATAAGGGTCGAGCTTGAGCATGGTCACGTTCAGACCGCGCGATTCGAGGATAGTGGCAATAGAAGCGGCGGCGATACCTTTTCCGAGTGAAGATACGACGCCGCCGGTTACGAAAATAAATTTAGTCATGATGCAGTACCCATGTTGGAATACGGGATTTTACCTTTAAGCGGGTTTTCTGGCAAACGCGGGAAGCCGACCCCGTCCGAAAGAAACTGCCCGAATATAACGAAATCATCTTTTTTTAAAACCAAGCATTCTTTCCCATTTTCAGACGACCTCATTAAAGTAACGTGCAATCCGAGAATTAAGGAAAGAACCATGACCGCAACCACCGCCCCGCTTTTGCGCTTCATCACTGCCGGCAGCGTCGACGACGGCAAATCCACCCTCATCGGCCGCCTGCTCTACGACAGCAAAACCCTGCTGACCGACCAGCTCGACAAACTCAACCGCGCCGCCGAAAACGGCGAAACGCCCGACTTCGCCAGCCTCACCGACGGCCTTGCCGCCGAACGCGAACAAGGCATCACCATCGATGTCGCTTACCGCTATTTCGCCACGCCCAAGCGCAAATTCATCATCGCCGACACGCCCGGACACGAACAATACACCCGCAACATGGTAACGGGCGCATCAACCGCCGATGCCGCCATCGTCCTGATAGACGCAACGCGCGTCGATTTTTCCGGCAGCGAACCCGTCCTCCTGCCACAGACCAAACGCCACAGCGCGATTCTGAAACTCTTGGGCTGCCCTAACATCATCGTCGCCGTCAACAAACTCGACCTGCTCGACTTCGACGAAACCAAATATCAGGCCATTACCGCAGCCTACCGCAAGCTGGCGGAACAAATCGGCCTCCAAGCCCAAATCCACTTCCTGCCCATCAGCGCGTTAAAAGGCGACAACATCGTCAACGCCAGCAGCCAAACCCGGTGGTATCAAGGTTTACCGCTGTTACCCCTGCTCGAAAGCCTGCCCGTCAACCGCCAAAACGCCGCCGACCAAGCCGCCCACTTCCCCGTGCAGCGCGTCGCACGGCAAGACGGCAGCAGCAGCGACGACTTCCGCGGCTATCAAGGCAGGCTGGAAGCGGGTCGTCTGAAAACCGGCGACGAAATCAAAATCCTGCCTAGCGGACACACCGCCAAAATCGCTGAAATTTATAATCCCAACGGCAAAACCGAATCCGCCGAAGCGGGCGAAGTGCTGACCGTCGCGCTCGACACCGACCTCGACATCTCGCGCGGCAACAGCATCGCCGCCGCCGACAGCCCCGTCGCGCCCGAACAGCAGTTCCAAGCCGCGCTGTGCTGGTTCGACGACATCCCGCTCAACCTGCGCCGCAAATACCTTCTGAAACACACCACCCAAACCACGCCCGTCAAAATCAGCGCGATTTCCTACGTTTGGGACGTGAACACCCTCAGCCGAGTCGAATCTGCCGACACGCTCAAACTCAACGACATCGGCAGCGTCAGCCTCAAAACCCAGCAGCCGATTGCCGCCGCTCCCTACGAAGAAAACCACGCCCTCGGCGCGTTCATCCTGATAGACGAAGCCACCAACCATACCGTCGCCGCAGGCATGATACGCAAGGCTGACCAAGCGGACAGTTTTGAAATTTGAAACAAAGGCATCTTGAATTGAAGAGGTCGTCTGAAAAACCGAAACAAGGGTTTTCAGACGACCTCTTCAGTATGGCAGATTAAGGCAGGGAATATGGCAGGTCGGTTTTAAGTCATACGGCGTTGCCTTGTCCTTATCCAACGCGGTGGGAAATCACAGTGAATTAAAATAACAAAATCGCGGCATGGCATTTTTTATTTGGACGCATGACAAAAGGTCGTCTGAAAACCCAAAATCGGATTTTCAGACGACCTTTACCTTACTTCAACCACCTTAACAAGCGGACAAGATGGATTCTAGGTATGGCTTACCTTTTAGAAAATCAGGCTTTGGGTTTCAATGCCGCCGCTTCTTTGGCGAGGCGGGTGATGGTGTCCCAGTCTTTGTTTTTCACGGCTTCTTTCGGGGTCAGCCATGAGCCGCCGACGCACAAGACGTTGGGCAATGCCAAGTAATCGGGCGCGGTGGCGAGGCTGATGCCGCCGGTCGGGCAGAAGCGCACGTCGGCATAAGGGCCGTAGAGGGCTTTGAGCATGGCTTTGCCGCCGACGACTTCAGCGGGGAAGAGTTTGAGGGTATCGATGCCGTGTTCCAAAGCCAGTTGGACTTCGCCCGGAGTAGCAACGCCCGGAATCAGGGGGATGCCGCTGTTGTGGCTGGCTTTGGCGAGGGATTCGTGCAAACCCGGGCTGATGGCGAAAACCGCGCCTGCGTCTTCGACGGCTTTGAGCTGTTCAGGGTTGGTAACCGTACCCGCGCCGACGATGGCGTTGGGCACTTCTTTGGCAATCAGGCGGATGGCGTCGAGGCCGATGGGGGTGCGTAGGGTGATTTCGAGGGTGGGGATGCCGCCTTCGACAAGGGCGTGGGACAAATCGACAGCGGTGCTCAAGTCGTCAATCGCCATCACAGGCACGACTGCGCCTGCGCTCAGGATTTCGCGGGGGGTCAGTTTGGACATTTCGATTCTCCAAGTGGGATGGGGTTGTCGTTTTTGTTGAGGTCAAACGGGATGGGGTTTTAAGTTTTCAGACGACCTTTGGGGCTGTAGGTCGGATACCCGTATCCGACAAATGCCCCTGATAACGTCGGATTCGAGAATCCGACCTACGTCTGTTTTAAACGGCTTCAATAATTTTTCAGACGACCTTATTACGTTTGAAAAGGTCGTCTGAAACGTGCATCAGGCAAATTCGCCGCCGAAGCTCATGGCGCCGGTTTCTGCGCTGCTGGTCATGCTGCGGAAGTTGGCGAAGAGTTCGCGGCCGCAGCCTTGTTGGTTCGCGCTCAAGTCGATGCGTTCGACTTCGCGGGCGTTCCATTCGGATTCGTTAATCAGGACGTTGAGTTCGCCGGTAACGGAGTCGAAGCGGATCAGGTCGCCGGTACGGATTTTGGCGATGTTGCCGCCCATCAGGGCTTCGGGCGTCATGTGGATGGACGCGGGCACTTTACCGGACGCTCCGGACATACGGCCGTCGGTCAGCAGCGCCACTTTGAAGCCGCGGTCTTGCAGGATGCCCAAAGGCGGGGTCAGTTTGTGCAACTCGGGCATACCGTTGGCGCGCGGGCCTTGGTAGCGGACGACGCACACAAAATCGCGTTCCAACTCGCCGCGTTCGAATGCCGCCAACACTTCGCGTTGGTCGTTGAACACGATGGCGGGCGCTTCGATGATGCGGCAGCCTTCGCGCACGGCGGACACTTTAATCACGCCGCGTCCGATGTTGCCTTTCATCAGGCGCAGACCGCCGTCCGGGGAGAACGGGTTGTCGGCTTTGCGCAGGATGTCGTCGTTGCCGCTGGTTTCGGGGGCTTCGCGCCATTCGAGTTTGCTGTCGATGAGGAAAGGCTCTTTGGTGTAGTGGCGCATACCGTGTCCGACGACGGTATCGACATCGTCGTGCAACAAGCCTGCGTCCAGCAATTCGCGGATAACGAAAGGCAGGCCGCCTGCTGCGGTGAAGTGGTTCACGTCGGCTTTACCGTTGGGGTACACGCGGATGAGCAGCGGGATGATGGAAGAAATTTCGTCGAAGTCGTCCCAGTTCAAAATCACGCCTGCGGCACGCGCCATGGCAACGAGGTGCATGGTGTGGTTGGTCGAGCCGCCGGTTGCCATCAGGCCAATCAGGGCGTTGATGAAGGATTTTTCGGTCAACATTTCGCCCAAAGGTTTGATGGTGCCGTTTTTGATGCCGCGTGCGAGGTGTCCGGCGGCGTAGCGGGTCAGGGCTTCGCGCAGGTCGGTATAAGGATGGACGAAGGCGGCGGCGGGCAGGTGTACGCCCATCATTTCCATCATCATTTGGTTGGAGTTTGCCGTGCCGTAGAAAGTGCAGGTGCCGGGGCTGTGGTAAGAGCCCATTTCGCTTTCGAGCAAGGCGTCGCGGCCGACTTTGCCTTCGGCGAAAAGCTGGCGGGTGCGGGCTTTTTCTTTATTGCCGATACCACTGGACATCGGGCCTGCGGGGACGAAGATGCCGGGAATATGACCGAACGAAAGCGCGCCAATCATCAAACCCGGTACGATTTTGTCGCACACACCCATAAACAGGCTGCCGTCGAACATTTGGTGCGACAGGCCGATGGCGGTACTCATGGCAATCACGTCGCGGGAGAACAGCGACAATTCCATACCGGCATAGCCTTGCGTGATGCCGTCGCACATGGCGGGCGTACCGCCGGCGACTTGGGCGGTTGCACCGTTTTTCTGCGCTTCGTCTTTAATTTGGTCGGGGAAGTCTTTAAACGGCTGGTGTGCGGAAACCATGTCGTTGTAGGCGGTGATGATGCCTAAGTTGGGAACGGTGTCCTGAAGCATTTCGATTTTGATGCTTTTGGGCATGGAGGCGTAGCCGTGCGCCAAGTTGCTGCAACCGAGCTGGTTGCGTTCCAGCCGTCCCATTTGTTTGGCGCTGCGGATTTTCGCCAGATATTTTTCGCGGGTCGGACGGCTGCGCTCGATGATGCGCTCGGTGATTTCGGCGAGCTTGGGGTGGATAGGAGTGGGATTCATGTTCGGTCTCCTGTCGGAAGGGGTGGTATGGGATTTTTGTTTGCGCGTTTCTGATTTTTTGTATTGGGTGTGGGGCGTTCAGCGTTTCAGACGACCTTTCAAACTGTACAAGGGGTCGTTTGAAAACCTCACTATAGTGGATTAACTTTAAACCAGTACGGCGTTGCCTCGCCTTGCCGTACTATC
>CAUOMQ010000093.1:0-10606 GCA_963456805.1 uncultured Neisseria sp.
AGATAGTACGACAAGGCGAGGCAACGACGTACTGGTTTAAAGTTAATCCACTATAAAAAGGTCGTCTGAAACCTGATGTAGAGTTTCAGACGACCTTTTTGCATGAAAGAAAATAGGGATTGATTGGTTTGAGCATGAGTTGGAATTGAAATGGCGCGCCCATAAAAAGCCGGCTTTTTAAGCCGGGATTTTGAAATTGGGCAGGATTTGGGCGGATTTAAAGGCATAGCAAACAAGGTTCAAACCGTCCAATAAGCCGGAGGCTATATAGGAATGATTGTGTGGGTGTCAACATTTTCTGCCTTTTTTCAGAACAAAATATGACTTATGCCAATATTTGTTACTACAACCCACTACATTGGCGGGAACATGAAAATGATGTGTGTTAGAATTTTTTCAGCTGTTTTATAAAACAGTACCTTAACTAAAAAATTTAAGAAGGATAGAACATGAACAAATTACTAATTGCTGCGATGATGATGGCCGCTTTGTCGGCTTGTTCCCAAGAAGCCAAACAGGAAACTAAGGAAGCGGCTTCTGCTGTAGCTTCCGAGGTTAAAGACGCTGCGGCTTCTGCTACCGATGCTGCTGCATCTTCTGCTCAAGCAGCGGCGAGCAAAGTAGAAGATACTGCCGCCAAAGCCGCATCAGAAGTAAAAGAAGCTCCTGCCTCTGAAGCCAAACCGGCAGAAAAAACAGAAGCTGCGCCTGCCGACGAGAAAAAAGATGCCTCGTCCGCCAAAGTGGACGGCAAAGCCGTTTTCGAAGCCAACTGTAAAATGTGCCACGGCGGTACCATCCCGGGCGCTCCGGTCGTCGGTAAAAATGATGATTGGGCTCCGCGCATCAAACAAGGCAAAGAAACCCTGCATAAACATGCACTCGAAGGCTTCAACACCATGCCGGCAAAAGGCGGCAACACCAGCCTGAGCGATGACGAAGTCAAAGCGGCGGTTGACTATATGGCAAACCAATCCGGCGCCAAATTCTAAGCTGTACAAATCAAAACGCACCTTGCAATAAGGTGCGTTTTTTTATGGGAAAACAGCCAAGCGTCGAGACGGTTCGGATTTGCTTTGATGGGAAACGGTATAAGATTAAGCTGAAATCAATGCGGTGTTGCTTCGCCTTGTCTTGATTCAAACTGACTTCGACCACTACACAGGAAGTTGAGGGAAGCTCGTCTGAAACATCATCCTGTTTTCAGACGACCTGATCTTTGATTAACGATGGCGCGGTCTGAATGTTAGAATTAAGGCAGAAAGGCAATAAAAAAGCTGAGTTTTTCAACTCAGCTTTTTAAATTTGGTGGGTCGTGAGCGATTCGAACGCTCGACCAACGGATTAAAAGTCCGCTGCTCTACCGACTGAGCTAACGACCCGATAAGCTGTGAATTTTATAGAAACAGATGAGCAGTGTCAATGTTTTTCTGTATTTTTTCGGAACAAAATAGAACTTAAAGCACTGTTTATCGTCATATAGAAGAGATTATTAACATGATATGTGTTACAATTTTTCGGGCTGTTTATATAAAACAGCATTTTAACCAAAATCTTAACCAAAAATTCAAGAAGGATAGGACATGAAAAAATTACTGATTGCCGCAATGATGGCGGCTGCTTTGGCGGCTTGTTCCCAAGAGACCAAGCAAGAGACTAAGGAAGCGGCACAAGCCGTTGCGTCCGATGTTAAAAACACTGCAGCTTCTGCCGCTGATTCTGCTGCTTCTGCCGCCCAAGAAGCGAAAGATAAAGTCAAAGACGCTGCGGCTGATGCAAAAGAAACTGCCGATAAAGCCATGACTGAAACTAAAGAAGCTGCCGACAAAGCAGCTACCGATGTAAAAGAAGCGGCAGATAAAGCCGTTACCGAAACTAAAGAAGCGGCCGGTAAAGCCAAAGAAGCGGCTACCGATGCAGCCAAAGATTCTTTGAACAAAGCCGCTGATGCCACTCAAGAAGCTGCGGACAAAATGAAAGACGCTGCTAAATAATTTGTCGTATTGACATAAAAAGGTCGTCTGAAAACCGAAGTTGGTTTTCAGACGACCTTTTGGTTTCTATAGTGGATTAACTTTAAACCAGTACGGCGTTGCCTCGCCTTAGCTCAAAGAGAACGATTCTCTAAGGTGCTGAAGCACCAAGTGAATCGGTTCCGTACTATCTGTACTGTCTGCAGCTTCGTCGCCTTGTCCTGATTTAGTTAATCCACTATAGAAACCTTGTTTACGCCTGCGCTATCGAGCTGTCTTCTTCCGGCCGCTCTTCTTCGTGTTCCGCGCTGTTGAGCAATTTCAGCAGCTTTTCGGTCTTTTCCGAGTCTTCGCTGCGGAGGATTTTGGCGGTTTCGGTTTCGAGCAGGGCGGTGTTGCTGTGCAGGATGATGTTTTTGACGGGCAGCAGGTTGTTGGGGTTCATGGAGAATCGGCGCAGCCCCATGCCCAGCAGCATCCGCGTGTAGGCGGTGTCGCCTGCCATTTCGCCGCATATGGAGACGCTTTTTTCCATGCGGTTGGCGGTGCGGATGATGTGCTGGATGGTTTTCAACACGGCGGGATGACCTGGCTGGTAGAGGTGGCTGACGCTGTCGTCGCCGCGGTCAACCGACAAGATGTATTGGATCAGGTCGTTGGTGCCGATGGAGATGAAGTCGGTCAGTTTCAGGATGCTGCCGACGGTCATGGCGGCGGACGGGATTTCAATCATGCAGCCGACGCTGACGGTGCCGAAGGTTTCGCCGCGTTCGGTAAGCTGGCGTTGGGCGGTGTCGAGGTGGATCAGGCATTGGCGCACTTCGGACAAGGAGGTAATCATCGGCCACATCATGCGCACGGGGCCGTGGACGGCGGCGCGGAGGATGGCACGCATTTGGGTGCGGAACATGACGGGTTCGGCGAGGCACAGGCGGATGCCGGTGAGTCCGAGCGCGGGGTTGAGGCTGCCGTTGGGGGTGGAATTTTGACCGAACCAGCGGGGGTTTTTGTCCACGCCTAAGTCAACGGTGCGGATGGTGATGCTTTTGCCTTTCATTTTTTTCACAATCGCGCTGTACACTTCGTACTGCTCGTCTTCAGACGGCATGGTGTCGCGGTTGAGATAGAGAAATTCGCTGCGGAAGAGTCCGACGCCGTCTGCGCCGAAGTTGTGCAGGGCTTTGATGTCTTCGGCGGATTCGATGTTGGCGAGCAGCTCGATGTTGATGCCGTCGGCGGTGGTGGCGGCAGTTTTTTTGAGCTTGTTGAGTTCGCGCTTGTGGAGGCGGTATTCGCGGGCGAGGCGGCGGTATTCGTTGAGGACGACTTCGTCCGGATCGATGATAAGGACGCCGTTGATGCCGTCGACGATGACGGTTTCGTTTTCGGTAATGAGCCTGCGGGCGTTGTGCAGCCCGATGACGGAAGGGATGTCGAGGCTGCGGCCTAAGATGGCAGTGTGGCTGGTCGGGCCGCCGACGTCGGTAACGAAGGCGGTGATGCGCTGCTCTTTAAAGAGGACGGTGTCGGCGGGCGAGAGGTCGTGGGCGATCAGGATGGTGTCTTCAAACAAGCCTTCGTTGAGGTTTAAGTCGTTGCTTTGCCCGACGAGGTTGTTGTGGATGCGGCGGACGACTTGTAGCATGTCTTGTTTGCGTTCGCGCAGGTAGTCGTCTTCGATGTTGTCGAACTGGGCGGCAAGCTTGTCGCTTTGCTGTTTCAATGCCCATTCGGCGTTGATTTTCTGTTCTTTCAAAATATCGACGGGTTCGCGCGAGAGGGTAACGTCGGTCAGCAGCATGAGGTGCAGCGAAATAAACGCGCCCAATTCGGTCGGGGCGTTTTCGGGAATCGCGCTGCGAAGCTGTTCCAACTCTTTGCGCGTGGCTTTGATGGCGGCATCGAAACGGGCGGCTTCGGCGTCGATGAGGTCGTCTGAAACGTCGTATTGCGGCACTTCCGCCGTGCCGCGCGTAATCAGGTGGGCTTGTCCGATGGCGATGCCTTTGCCCGCGGCGACACCGTGCAGCACGATACTCATTATTCGCCCTCGCCGAAGTAGTCGTTGATTAAGTCGGTCAATGCCTTCATAGCGGCGACTTCGTCCAAGCCGTCGGTTTCCAGCTCGATGATTGTGCCTTTGGCGGCGGCGAGCATCATTAAGCCCATGATGCTTTTGCCATTGACGCGGCTTCCGTTTTTCGTTACCCAAACTTCGCTTTGAAACTGAGACGCGGTTTGGGTGAATTTGCTGGAAGCGCGGGCGTGGAGTCCGAGTTTGTTGATGATTTCGATTTGTTGTTTTTGCATGTTCGGCTTTCGGGTGTGCGGGGTCGTCTGAAAACGTGTCGGTAGGCTTAGACGGCTTCGGCGTGCTGTTTGCACACCAAATCTTCCGGTTCGGCGGTGATGGCGAAAATGCCTTTGACGGCGGCCTCCCTGACCGTTTCAGTGAAGGCGGCGAGGTCTTCCGCCATGGGCGAGTATTGGGTCGCTTTAATCATCATCGGCGCGTTCAGTCCGGTCAGGATGGCGGATTTGCCCGCGCGAACCAGCCTGCGGGCGGCGTTGCACGGCGTCGCTCCGAAGATGTCGGTCATAATCAATACGCCGTGGTTTTCAGGAAACTCTTGCAGCGCGGCGATGGCATTGTTGATAATGTCGTTTTGGTCTTCGTCAGGCTCCACGCCGAGAATGCGGATGTTTTCCGGCATGCCCGTGGGGAAAAAATGATGGGTCAGGCTGCGGTAGGCTTCGCCTACTGCCTCGTGGGTAATGATTAAAAGGTTGATCATGATGTGTTCCCTGATGATTTTATTCGGCCGGTGTGGGCGAAGGTATCGTCCGTTCACCCGCCACATAGCACGATATGGTGGCACAAAGGTCGTCTGAAAAGGTTTTCAGACGACCTTTTTTAACTCGGCATCAGCCTTGGTTGAGCGCGTAAATCTCACCCAAATTGCGCCAGCAGCCCGCCGCGTCCATACCGTAGCCGAAGACGTAGCGGTTGGGAACATCCATTCCGACATAATCCGCCTTGGTCGGTTTTTCCTTGTCGATCAACTTGTTGGCAAACACAGCCGCACGGCAGCTTGCCGCCCCCATCTCCAAGAGCTTGGACTGAATCGCTGACATCGTGTGCCCTTCGTCCAAAATATCGTCCAATACGACCACATGGCGACCCCGAATCTGCTCTGGGTCGGGCATCCGTTTCCAGTTGAACGCCCCGCCCGCCAGCTTGTCGCCGTAACGGGAAACATGAACATAATCAAAGTCCAACGGAAAGCGCAACAGCGGCAGCAATTGCCCCGTAAACACCACCGCCCCACCCATCACAGGCAGCAGGAGCGGATATTTGTCCCCCAAGTCGCGCGTAATCTCGTCCGCCACTTTTTGCAGCGCGGCACGGCATTGGTCTTGGTCGAACAAAAGCTCGGCATTATCAAGCATAGCTTGGGTTTCAAGGCGTTTGGTTTCTAAATCGATCATGGTAAACGGGGAAATCAGTTGGAAAAAAGGAAATTATAAACCCAAAACGGACTGAGGTCGTCTGAAATCCTGCCGCCGCTTTGACCCGTATTGTCGTTTTTGAGCTGGGGAAACCCTTTTCGCAGGCAAAGCCCGCGTGGCAGGCGTTGGGGAATACGCCGAACTGGCTTAGTTGCAGTAGGTCGATTCTCGAATCCGACGGCTTTTGAGATGGCGGGTTTTGTCGGATACAAGTATCCGACCTACGGCTGGTTCGGCATTGCTACGTAAACCAAGCTACTTATTCGGCGGATTAATCGGCAGCGTCGAGCGGGAGACTTTGACGTAGGGGCATTTTTGCTTCATCCGATAGCGGAACACTTCCGCCTTGCGTTGATTGCCGGTTTTTTCGTAATTCGTGCCCAAAATCACTTCATCTGCCTGATTCCGTATATCGGCATAAGGAATATAGACGGATTGGGTCTGCTCGCAATATTCGATTTCCTCCGAATCGATCGGCTTGATGACCAACAGTCGGAACTCTTCTTCGTCGCGGAAGGCGAAGTCTTTAAACAGATAGCGGATGTATTCCAAGGCTTCTTTATCCTCGTCGCTGACGGCGGATTTGTCCTTGAAAAACCCGATAAGCTCTTCCAACGCTTCTTTTAATTTTTCCAAGCGGAACTGATGCCATTCTTCACTTCCGACAGGTTTCAGGCGGATACCGAATTTCAGTTTTTCTTGAGGAAGAAGCCATATCCCGCATTTCTTTTCCGCAATATATTCATCTTTGTAAGCGATATAAGCGACTTGATAAAGCGGCAGCTTTTCGTATTCATCATTCCAAAAACCGTCTTCCGGCAGGTCGTCTGAATCCTGCCCTGACTTTTTAGATAGGCTGCGGAATGGGACTGAAACATCCGCTTCTCTCAGCCAATCCCCGTTTTTATTGAACACCAGGCAGCAGCCCGAAGCCTCCACGCCGCCTTCTTTGCCATACAGGCGGAACTGGTTCAAGTCATTGACTCGGCTGGAGAAGCAGGTAAAAAAGGCATTGTGGGACGCGCCATCCGCCTTGTTTTCCAACTCCAAATCCTGCTGGTTCAGCAAGTCCAACAATGCCTTGCCTTCGGATGGGTCGTTCATATAGGTGGAGCTGCCGAGCCGCATCGGACTGGCGGTTTCGTTACCGCCGATGCCGAACAATATATGGCATACATGGGGCGAAGTGTAATGCGCCATCGGGGTGAAACCCAATTCTATCGGCGGGATATGGAGAACCGCCAACACGGTTGCAACAGCATCTTGCGGTTGTGAAGTTTTACCTTTGAAAAGCGATTCCTGTATTTCTTGTTTTTTCTTTTCGAAATAGGAATTCCAGTCTTCATTGAGGTAATCAATATCCCTTAAACCTAGACGGATTGTTTTTTCCCGTTCTTTTTTTGCTTCTTCATTACTTAATTGTGATAATTGTCCCTCAATAGCCGAAAAGTATTGGCAGGCCAGTTTCTTGAAATTATCTGTATTTTGATTTCTCTTAGTCAGTTCTATATAACACAAGACAAGCCCAAGTTGGGCATCGATTTGTTGCTGAATCTTGTCCTGTTCATCTTCCAGTTTCTCAGCAAGCTCTAACCACTCCTGAAAATGATTAACTGCCTGCCCGAACCGTCCGTCTGCTTTGTCCGTATCTTTGGTTTTTTGAGCCTGTTCTAAATAACAAGTGCCAAGCCCATATTGTGCAAGGATTTGATACTGAATCTTGGCTTGTTTATCTTCCAGCTGTTCGGTAAGCTCCAATTCCTTCTTAAAATCTTCAACAGCCTGCCCGAACCGTTTGTCTGCTTTATTCGTATCTTTAGTTTTTTTGGCCTGTTCGAAATAACAGCTGCCAAGCCGAAATTGGGCAACAATTTGCTTATGAATCTTGTCCTGTCCATCTTTTAGCTGTTTGGTAAGCTCCAACCGTTTCCTAGAATATTCAACGGCCTGTCCGAATAGTTTGTCTGCTTTGTCCGTATCTTTGGTTTTTTGGGCATGTTTCAAATAACAAAAGCTAAGCCGAAATTGGGCAATAATTTGCTCCTGAATCTTGTTCTGTTCATCTTCCAGCTGTTTGGTAAGCTGCAATAATTCCTGAAAATGCCAAACGGCCTGTCCGAATAGTCCGTCTGCTTTATCCGTATCTTTGGCATTTATGGCCTGTGTTAAATAATACTCGCCAAGCCAATATCGAATCTTAATTTGCTCTGGAATCTGAGTATTTTTATCCGTAATCCCATCCCAGGCTTGATGCAGAATTTCAATCGCTTCAGTGTATTTTCCCTTATCAAATAATGGGAGGAAACTTTTAAAAATCAAACCATTAACATCCATCATTTATCCCTTTATCAAACCAATCCATTAAAAACTAATCAGGCGGGAATTGTACATGATAATAATCAATTAACTTACTCCGATGCGTTGTTTACCGGCTGCCGTCATTCCCGCTCCCGCCTACGCGAGGACAGGCTACGGCGGGAATCCAGGGTGCGGAATTGAGGAAACCTTTTTGCCCGATAAGTTTCCGTGCGGATAGAACTGGATTCCCGCCTGCGCGGGAATGACGGGGCTAAATAAGCTACTGTATCAAAAATTAAATTCCCCGCCATATAACAAAGCTCCCCTTTCCTGCCGACAAAGCCGAAAACCAATTCAGTATCCATCCATCTTTATAAAAAGGTCGTCTGAAAACCTAAAAATCCGGTTTTCAGACGACCTTTCAACCATCCGCTTTCACCTGTCCGCCCTGACCCGCACAAACGTGGCAAATTTTGGCGTGCCTTTTTGCGTGAAGCCGCGGTAGCGGTATGTGATGACCGCGCCGATTTTGGGCGGGTTGTCGCGGTCTTTGTCTTTGAAGCCGCTGCCGATGCGGAATTCGCCGTGTCGGTTTTTGCAGCCGACCGCGCCCAGCCGTCCGGCGTTGCGCCCTTTGCCTTCATAATGCCGCGTTACCGTGCATTCGTCGTCGTATTGGCTTTTCAGCTTCAATAATTGGCTGCTCCTGCCGCCGCTGTAACGCGATTCGGGCTGGCGCAGCATCACGCCTTCGCCGCCCTGCGCTTCGATTTGTTTTAAAAATTCCATCGCGTGCTGCCGGTCGCGCACTTTGGTTTGCGGGATGATGGCGATGGGCGCGTTCGGATGCGTTTTCAGCCATTGCGTTGCGACGGCGAGGCGTTGGTAGAGATTGCCCTGCGCTTTGGGTACGTCGAAAACGTGCAGGCGGATGCCGCGCCAATCGCCGGAAGACGAGCGTACGGCGGCAGAAATCTGTTCAAACTGCCCGCGCCCGCTATACAGCTCGCCGTCGAGCGGATAGGGCGGGAACTGCGCGGTAAAACCTTTGGGCGGCGTAAACGCGTAGCCCTGCCTGCTGACCAGTTGCCGCCCGTCCCAATACGCGCGCACGCCGTCGAGCTTTTCGCTCATCGCCCAGCCTGCAATGTCTTGGTCTTTGTATTCCTGCGCCAGCATCAAATCCGCGCCGAGCGCCGTTTGGATGAAAAAAGCGGCAAAAATCGGTATCATGCCCTGCATTGAAGTTCTCATAAACGTTCCAATAATGTGAGTGATTATTTCAAATATAATAATGATACCGCATAAACAGACCGAAGGTCGTCTGAAAACATCGTTTCAACGAAGTTCAAGCTCCCTTCCAACCACTACCCAAGGAATCCCGCCTCATGGCACTTCAAGCCGAAATCATTGCCGTTACCCCCTTCCGCCAAAACTGCACCCTCTTGTGGGATGACGAAACCCGCGAAGCCGTCCTGACTGATGTCGGCGGCGACGTTCCCTACCTGCTGCAAGAGTTGGACGCGAAAAACCTCACCCTGACCGCCATTTGGCTGACCCATGGACACCTCGACCATGCCGGCGGCGTGGTGGAATTGCGGGAACACCGCCCCGTCCCCGTCATCGGCCCTCATGCAGACGACGGTTTCCTGCTGCAAGCCCTGCCCGAAACGACCGCCCAATACGGCTTTCCCGTTTCTCCCGCGTTCGAGCCGACCCGCTGGCTGACCGAAGGCGAAACGCTCAAGGTCGGCAGCCACGCCTTCCAAGTCCTGCACATCCCCGGCCACACGCCCGGCCACGTCGTTTTCTACTGCGCCGAAGCAGGGCTGCTTATTGCTGGCGACGTATTGTTTTACGAAACCATAGGCAGAACCGACTTCCCGCGCGGCAACCACACCGACCTCATCCATAATATCCGCACCAAACTGTTCGTCCTGCCCGAAGATACCCGCGTCATCGCGGGACACGGCAGAATGACCGACATCGGGCATGAAAAACGGCACAATCCGTTTTTTTAAATCCTGAAAGCGAAAGGTCGTCTGAAACACGGATAAGCGTTTCAGACGACCTTTTTGTAGGGAATGAGTAAAATGCAATGGAATACACTTCAAAGGAAATTAGTAATATAAAAACCGCGCATGAAACATTAGCTGAGTTCATTCAACAAATGAAAGATTATGAATTGTATTGGGGAGGGCTTACTCAAAAAAGTTTGGATGAAGGTACTTTTTTTGAAATTGATGAAGATGAAAACAGCAAAAAAAGATCTGACGAAATCAAAAAAATACACCACCAATTTTTATCTAAAAAAGCTTTATCTTTAAGGCAAGCTAGACAAGAAGCCCCTGATTTTGGAATGCCACCAGAATATAACCAAACCATTACAGCCGAACGGAAAATCAGCGATAAAAAATATGAAATAGATGTGTTGAGTGAAAGAGGGGAAAAGAAAACCTATACGCTGGTTTTGGAAGGCGGGGAATGGAAAATCGATCAAATGGGCTTTATGTATTACGATAAATGGAAGAAGTCCCGCCAATTGTTTTGAAGAAACGATAACTTGTCGTCAGTTGGCTTAAGAATCAATACCTTGATAAATTTGATTGAAGGGCTGGTTCCCGGAAAATTTGTTTTCTTAAAAAGGTCGTCTGAAAAGTCCAAAATCTTTTTCAGACGACCTTTGACGACTTTGACCGCGCTCAAAACTGCTGCGCTCCGCTCATGCTGCCTGATTTGAAATAATTTTTTTAAAAATAAAAGGATAGCCTTGTATAGTGGATTAACTTTAAACCAGTACGGCGTTGCCTCGCCTTGCCGTACTA
>CAUOMQ010000094.1:0-10594 GCA_963456805.1 uncultured Neisseria sp.
AAACCAAACTCAATCAACAGCAAAGGTCGTCTGAAATCCCTTTCAGACGACCTTTGTCACTATTTACCACGCATCAATTCAAAAAACTCATCATTGTTTTTGGAATCTTTGAGTTTGCCCACCAAAA
Source organism: uncultured Neisseria sp. (assembly GCA_963456805.1). Taxonomy (GTDB): domain Bacteria; phylum Pseudomonadota; class Gammaproteobacteria; order Burkholderiales; family Neisseriaceae; genus Neisseria. The sequence goes on from CAUOMQ010000094.1 coordinate 128, forward strand.
ATTCGGTCGCTTCGATTTCGTCCATTGGATGCAGGAATTTGCGCAAGAGCCACATGCGCTGCAACTGGTCGTTCGGAACCAGCAATTCTTCACGACGCGTGCCGGATTTGTTGATGTTGATGGCGGGGAACAGGCGTTTTTCCGCCATGCGGCGGTCGAGGTGCAGCTCCATATTGCCTGTGCCTTTAAATTCTTCATAAATCACATCATCCATGCGGCTGCCGGTTTCTACCAAAGCGGTCGCAATAATGGTGAGCGAGCCGCCTTCTTCTACATTGCGCGCTGCGCCGAAGAAGCGTTTGGGGCGGTGGAGGGCATTGGCATCTACGCCGCCGGTCAGGATTTTGCCGGAAGTGGGTACAACGGTATTGTAAGCGCGGGCTAGGCGGGTAATCGAGTCAAGCAGGATGACCACGTCTTTTTTGTGTTCGACCATGCGCTTGGCTTTTTCAATCACCATTTCCGCCACTTGGACATGGCGCTGCGCCGGTTCGTCGAAGGTGGAGGAAACCACTTCGCCGCGCACGGAGCGGCTCATTTCGGTAACCTCTTCGGGGCGTTCGTCAATTAAGAGAACGATGAGTTCGACATCGGGATAATTGGCGGTAATCGCGTGGGCGATGTTTTGCAGCATCACGGTCTTACCGGTTTTCGGCGGTGCAACCAAAAGGGCGCGCTGTCCGCGACCGATGGGGGAAACTAAATCAATGGCGCGGCCGGTAAGGTTTTCTTCGGCCTTGATGTCGCGTTCGAGTTTGAACTGTTTGGTAGGGAAAAGCGGGGTGAGGTTTTCGAAGAGGATTTTGTGCTTGCAGACTTCGGGATGATCGCCGTTGATGCTGTCGAGACGGACGAGGGCGAAATAGCGTTCGTTGTCTTTGGGTACGCGTACGCTGCCTTCAATGGTGTCGCCCGTATGCAGGTTGAAGCGGCGGATTTGCGTGGGTGAGACGTAGATGTCGTCGGGACCCGCGAGGTAGGAAGTGTCTGCGCTGCGTAAAAAGCCGAAGCCGTCGGGCAGGATTTCGAGCGTGCCGGAGCAGGTGAAGCTTTCGCCCTGCTTCATCATTTGTCGGACAATGGCGAATACGAGGTCTTGTTTGCGGAAACGGTTGGCGTTTTCAATGCCGTGTTCTTCTGCCATTTCCAAGAGTTTGGAAATGTGTAGGGTTTGTAGTTCTGAAACGTGCATGATTTTTGACAGTTGTATTGGAAAAGAATGGGATTCGGAAGACAGAGGTCGTCTGAAAAGAATAGTGTACGGAATGTACGGTGATTTTTGAGAAACCTGAATTGTAGGCAGTCGGAGGGCGGGTGTCAAATTTAGGCGGGGCAAGGTTTGTATGGCATAGGTTTTGTTGCATGACTGGTAACACTAAATAAACAAGTTGACTGAAAAATACGTTTCAGACGACCCCTTGAAAAGAAATAGCAATCCCTCTAACTATTTAGTGTTTATTCAGATAACCCTTAGAAAAAATACTGCGATATATGGCGTATAGACCGATTGTCGTCATAGAATAGAGAACTGTGAAGGCAGAACAAACAAATACTATAACGATACCAAGCCATATACCAGCAATGCAGGGATACGATAACAACAAGTATTCAAGCTGGTTTCAATGGTAGAAACTGGTCTGACATTCTCTACCATGATCAAAATAGGAGTCAGCCAGAGCATCATAGAATAAATGCCAAATAATCTTCTTGATGCAAATAAGCCTATAAGCGATAAAAAATTTATGAAACTAGAAAATTGTTAGTATTATGGAGTATATACAATGGTTAAGCTTTTAAAGCTTGGAAAGTCAGAAGAAGAAATTAAAGATTTAGAAAATAGGGAAGGTAAATTAAACAAAAAAACCATCAAACGGTATTTATTTTTAGATGCCCATAAAATTGCTTCATCTGATGATATTTTAAAATTTGAAAATCATTACAACGTATCATTACCATATGAATATAAGGAATTTTTAAAGAAAAATAATGGAGGAATACCAAATGATAGTTGTTTTTTGGATGATAGGGTTTTAAATTTCTTTTTTGGATTGTTTAATAATCCAAGATTAGAAGAATCTATTGAGTGGCATTTAAATATTTTTGATGACAGATATCCATCATCAATGTTACCTATTGCATCTGCAGGAGGTGGAGATTTAATTTTGATTGGCATAAAAGATGAATATCAGTCTAAAATTTTTTACTGGTCTCATGATTTTGAGGCAGAGGAAAGCGGAAGCCAATATTTTGAAAATATTGAGTTTATCTCAAATAATTTAAAAGAATTTTTGAGCATGCTTTCTTCTGAAGACTAATGCTTTTTTAGTCTAAAAAAACCAAATAACGACCTGCATAATGACAGATATAAGTCAGGGACACATATCCAAGAGTAAAAAGATTTCCCCTCGTGAGTGTATAAATAAAAGAAACACTGACAATTAAAAAAGTAAAAAGCGGTAATACGACTATGTCCAACAGCAAAATAACTAGAACGAACCACTTTTCTTCAAAAATCCAGCAACCAGCCTAAGAAAATAGATAAATGACCACACCCAAAGACCCTCTCGGTTCTGCATGGATGATTGTTGCCGCACTCGGTTTTACCGTCATGAACGTGTGCATCAAAGCAGCAGCGGCAAAATTCAGCTTCAACAGTGGCGAACTGGTATTTTGGCGCATGAGTTTTGCTGCCGTCGTATTAGGCATAATGGCAAAAGCACGCGGCGACACCTTTGCTACGCCGCATTGGAAAACCCACCTCAACCGCAGCGTTGTCGGCACAGCCGCCATGTTTTGCCTGTTTTATGCCGTCATGCACCTGCCGCTGGCAACGGGGGTAACCTTAAGCTACACCTCCTCGATTTTTCTGGCGGTATTTTCATTTTTTATCCTGAAAGAGCGGATCGCGTTTTATACGCAGGCAGTTTTGTTATTTGGCTTTTTCGGTGTCGTCCTGCTGCTGAACCCTTCGTTTAAAGGCGGACAGGAAATCGCCGCATTGGCAGGCTTGGCGGGCGGAGCCATGTCAGGTTGGGCGTATTTGCAGGTGCGCGAACTGTCGTTGCTCGGCGAGCCGGGTTGGCGGGTAGTGTTTTATTTTTCGATAACCGGCGTCGTCATGGCATCGGTTTGGGCAACTTTGACCGGCTGGCACAGCATTCCCCTATCCGCCCTGCCCTATCTTTTCTGCATCGGGCTTGCCGCCATGCTTGCCCAGCTTTCAATGACCCGCGCCTATAAAGTCGGCAACAAATTCACCGTCGCCTCTCTTTCTTATCTGACCGTCGTCTTTTCCGCCCTATCGGGCATGATATTTTTGGGCGATACCGTCACTTGGCAGGAAACCTTTGGTATGATTATTATTGTCACAAGCGGCATATTAAGCAGCATCCGGCCGGTTTCGATTAAAAAGTGGCTTACCAAAACAAGCTGACCATCAACCTCATCATTAACATCATATAAAAAGGAGAGTACGATGATTTCCATCCGCGAGCAGTCTTACGGTTTGAATGTGGCGCTGTACAACGAATTTACCCTCGACGATTTCCGCCAGCTTGAAGCTGCCTTATTGGAAAGCAAACAAAAAATCCACTTACCCGACGTCCTTTTGGATTTGTCCATGCTGAAAGATTTCACAATCGATATGGCGATGGAGCAAATCAAATTCCTCAATCAACATGAAAACGACTTCGGCCGCGTCGCCGTCATTACAGACGACATTTGGATCAAACTCGGCGCCCGCCTCTCCAGCCTGTTGACCAACCAACATCCGAAATATTTTGACGATGCCACTAAGGCACAAGAATGGCTGTTGGCAAGCAATTTCAGGCAATAAAAATGAAGGGCTGAAACAGACGAAATAGCATCCCGCCCTTTTCACCTTCTGGATTTCTCTCGGAAGGGGTCGTCTGAAACATGCAAAATACACACAAAATAGCCCCGTTTTAGTGTTATCAATGACGTTTTTTCATTTAAATATGCTAAAACTCGATAATTTGTGTAAAATACACTCCGCATAAGGATAGGACTCCCATGCTGCTGATTCCCGCAATCGATTTAAAAGAAGGCCGCTGCGTGCGCCTGAAACAAGGTTTGATGGAGCAGGCGACGGTGTTTTCCGATTCGCCCGCCGAAACTGCGCTGCATTGGTTCAAACAAGGCGCGCGCCGTTTGCATTTGGTGGATTTGAACGGCGCATTTGCCGGCGTTCCGCAAAACTTTCCCGCCATCAAGGACATCCTCGCTGCCGTTGCCAAAGACATTCCCGTACAACTGGGCGGCGGGATACGCGATTTGGAAACCATTGAAAAATATTTGGATTTGGGATTGAACGACGTCATTATCGGTACGGCGGCAGTGAAAAATCCCGACTTTGTGCGCGAGGCGTGCAAAACGTTTCCGGGGCAGATTATCGTTGGGTTGGATGCCAAAGACGGCATGGTGGCGATAGACGGCTGGGCGACTGTAACCGAGCACCATGTGATTGATTTGGCGAAACGTTTTGAAGACGACGGCGTCAACAGCATTATTTACACCGACATCGGCCGCGACGGCATGATGAGCGGCGTGAACATCGAAGCGACCGTCAAATTGGCGCAAGCCGTCGCCATTCCGGTTATCGCATCGGGCGGGTTGACCAATTTGGACGACATCCGCGCTTTGTGTGCCGTTGAGAAACACGGCGTGGCGGGTGCGATTACCGGTCGTGCGATTTACGAGGGCAGTATTGATTTTGCCCAAGCGCAGCAGTTGGCGGATTCGCTGGCATAAGTTGGTGTAGCGAAACTCGCTGCGCTCGTTTTGGCGAAATTCGTTACACTCATTTTAGAGAAACTCACTGCGTTCGTTTTAGCGAAACTCGCTGCGCTCGTTTTCAGACGACCTTATTTAAAAACAACCATCCAGGTCGTCTGAAATGACCTATGTTTTCTTACTCACTTGTCCCGCCGTTTTCAAACAATATAGCGGGGCGAAGATACAAAATAATCGGTTGAACCTGTTTGCCTTCATTGTTGTCCTGTCTTCACAGGCAGGACAAAAGATGGGTTCGTCCATTTTTCTTCACAATAAAAGGCGGCAGACCGCCGAATATTGTTTGGGACTCACCATCCCACACTCACTAGTTTTATTTACTTTTCAAGGGGTATTTCATGTTTGAAGCATTTATTTTGGGCTTTTGGATTATCTGGTCGTCCGGCCGCAACGTACGCGCCGTCAGCGAAGGTTTGGGATTTACCATTATCGCCATCCTCGTCCGCCAGCTTTCCGCGTTCGATATGCCGATGATCGACACCTATTGGATGGTGTTTAACGGCGCGTTATGGGCATTTGCCAGCACAGTGTTTTATATCGTCGGACGCTTCAGCGGCAGCTTTATGACTTCCTGCGTATTCGCCGCCATTGCAGGCGTCGGCTATTTCCAACTGCTCCAACACCTGCCCAAATGGGTGCACAACTGGCTGGCGTGACACCTGCCTTGCCGGTATCAATGATTTGAAAAGTCGTCTGAAACGGATTGTCCGTTTGGGTGAAATCCGTTGTATGGGTTTTAGCGAAACCCGCTGCGCCCACTTTCAGACGACCTCATTCCTAGATTTGGAAAGGCATTCAAAATGGCACTGGCAAAACGCATCATCCCCTGTCTCGACGTCAAAGACGGCCGCGTCGTCAAAGGCGTAAACTTTCTCGGTTTGCGCGATGCTGGCAATCCCGTCGATGTCGCCAAACGCTACAACGACGAAGGTGCGGACGAGCTGACCTTCCTCGACATCACTGCCTCCTCCGACAACCGCGACACCATTTTGCACGTCATCGAAGACGTTGCCTCACAGGTTTTCATTCCGCTGACCGTCGGCGGTGGTGTACGCACCGTAGCCGACATCCGCCGCCTGCTCAATGCCGGTGCGGACAAAGCCAGCATCAACACCGCTGCCGTTACCAATCCCGATTTAGTCAACGAAGCCGCCGGATTTTTCGGTTCGCAAGCCATCGTCGTCGCCGTCGATGCCAAAGCCGTCAATCCCGAAAACACCCGCTGGGAAATTTTTACCCACGGCGGGCGCACGCCGACGGGCTTGGACGCAGTCGAATGGGCGGTTGAAATGCAGCGTCGTGGCGCGGGCGAAATCCTGCTCACCAGCATGGACAGGGACGGCACGAAACAAGGCTTCAACCTGCCGCTGACCCGCGCTGTCAGCGAAGCAGTCGATATTCCCGTCATCGCTTCCGGCGGCGTCGGCAATGTGCAGCATCTGATTGACGGCATCAAAGAAGGCAAAGCAGATGCCGTGCTTGCCGCCAGTATTTTCCATTTCGGTGAAGTCAGTATCCGCGATGCGAAGCTCGCCATGCGTGAAGCCGGAATCGAAGTGCGGCTGTAAGTTGAACTTGATTGACTCGAGGTCGTCTGAAAACGAGCGCAGCGAGTTTCGCCAAAACGAGTGTAACGAGTTTCGCTAAAATGAACGAAGCGAGTTCGTCAAAATAAATAAGGATGCCGAATATGGATAACAGCCTGCTTGAAGCCGTCAAATTCGACGAAAAAGGCTTGGTCTGCGCCATTGCCCAAGACCGGCAGACCCGCCGCGTATTGATGGTCGCATGGATGAACGCCGAAGCCCTGCAAAAAACCGTAGAAACCGGTTTCGCCCACTATTACAGCCGCTCGCGCCAAAAACAATGGATGAAGGGCGAAGAATCGGGACACACACAAAAGGTGTACGAATTACGCCTCGACTGCGACGGCGACGCCATCGTAATGCTGATAGACCAAAACGGCGGCATCGCCTGCCATACCGGACGAGAAAGCTGTTTCTACAAAGTTTGGAAAGACGGCGAATGGCAGACGGTTGATGCCGTGTTGAAAGACGAAGAAGCTATTTATGGGCATACGCATCCTTAGAGGTCGTCTGAAAACGAGCGCAGCGAGTTTCGCTAAAAATCGGGTTGATGATTGTTTGTTGTCAGAACAATCGCCCGAAATCCGGCAAACCTATGCCTTATCCGAATAATCCTTATCCTTCAAAGCCGAAAATCCCATGACCGACACCATCCTCACCCAAATCCAAAATACCATCGACTCCCGCAAAGGCGGTGATCCCGAAGCTTCCTACGTTGCCCAGCTTCTGCACAAAGGCGAAGACAAAATCCTCAAAAAAGTCATCGAAGAAGCGGGCGAAGTCCTGATGGCGTCGAAAGACGGCGGCGGCGAACACCTCGTTTACGAAGTGGCCGACTTATGGTTTCACACTATGGTTCTCTTAGCGCACCACGGTTTGCGCGCCGAAGATGTCGTCAACGAGCTTGCGCGCCGTCAAGGTTTGTCAGGCTTGGCGGAAAAAGCCTCTCGCAAAGAGTCTTGAATTTATATTACAATCCGACCTTATTCGTTTTTCTGCCGTCTGTTTGACGAAACGCGCTGCACTCGTTTTAGCGAAACGCGCTGCACTCGTTTTAGCGAAACGCGCTGCGCTCGTTTTCAGACGACCTCGGAGCCATTATGGACAACTGTATTTTCTGTAAAATCGCCGCCAAAGACATTCCGGCGCAAACCGTTTACGAAGACGACGAGATGTTGTGCTTCAAAGACATCCGCCCCGCCGCGCCGGTTCATCTGCTGCTGATTCCGAAAGTCCATTTCGACTCGCTGGCACACGCCGCGCCCGAACATCAAACCCTCTTGGGCAAAATGATGTTGAAAGTCCCTCAAATCGCCGAAACGGCAGGTTTGACCGACGGTTTCAAAACCCTGATCAATACAGGCAAAGGCGGCGGGCAGGAAGTGTTCCACCTGCATATCCACATCATGGGTACGCCTGCGTAAACCAATATTTCAAATATCCATTCTCAACTATATCAAGGATTTACTATGTTCTCTCTGTGGCACTGGATTATCGTATTAATCATCGTCGTTTTGGTTTTCGGCACCAAAAAACTGCGTAACGTCGGCAAAGACCTCGGCGGTGCCGTGCATGACTTCAAACAAGGTCTGAACGAAGGTACCGACGGTAAAAAAGACGAAGTCATCGAACACAAAAAAGACGAAGACAAAGCATAATCTATGTTTGATTTCGGTTTGGGCGAGCTGCTGTTAGTCGGCATCGTCGCCCTGATTGTACTTGGTCCCGAGCGTCTGCCCGAAGCCGCCCGTACTGCCGGACGGCTCATCGGCAAGCTGCAACGCCTCGTCAGCAGCGTCAAGCAGGAATTCAACACCCAAGTCGAATTGGAAGAGCTGCGCAAAGCCAAACAGGAATTTGAAGCCGCCGCCGCACAAGTGCGCGACAGCATCAAGGAAGTCGGTACGGATATGCAGGACAACCTGCGCGACATTTCCGATGGACTCAAACCTTGGGAACGCCTGCCGGCGCAACGCACGCCTGCCGATTTCGGTTTGGATGAACACGGCAACCCGCTTCCTTCGTTAAGCACGGAAGTTTCAGACGACCCGGCTGTTTCTACGTCGTCTGAAAACGCTCTGCCGCAAGCAGACACTACGACGGATGCCGTCGAAACCGACACGCCCGCGGAATCCGAGCAAGACCGCGCATGGCGCGAATACCTGACCGGCAGCGCCGCTCCGGCGTCCAATGCCGTAGAAGTCAGCTATATCGACACTTCCGCAGACGCGCCCGTGCTGCATATCACTTCCCTCAAAAAACAAGCGATGAACCGCAAGCGCGACCTGCGCCCGAAATTTCATGCCAAACCCAAACTTCGCGTCCGTAAAAAGTGAGTAAACCGGTGTCCGAACCTCAAAACGAACAACCCGTCCAACCTCTTATCGAACACCTTATCGAGCTGCGCCGCCGCCTGATGTGGATCGTCATCGGCATCGTCGTCTGCTTTTTCAGCATGATGCCGTTTGCCCAGCAGCTTTATACCTTCGTGGCCACCCCCCTGATGGCAAACTTGCCCAAAGACACCAGCATGATTGCCACCGACGTCATCGCGCCGTTTTTCGTACCGGTGAAAGTGACGCTGATGGCGGCATTCCTCGTTTCCCTGCCGCATACGCTCTACCAAATCTGGGCATTCGTCGCGCCCGCCCTCTACCAAAACGAAAAACGCCTGATTACCCCGCTCGTCCTCTCCAGCGTCAGCCTGTTTTTTGTCGGCATGGCGTTTGCCTACTACCTCGTTTTCCCCGTCATCTTTAAATTCCTCGCGGGCATCACCCCCGTCGGCGTCAACATGGCGACCGACATAGACAAATATCTGTCCTTTATTTTGGGTATGTTCGTCGCATTCGGCACGACTTTCGAAGTCCCCGTCGTCGTCGTCCTGCTCGCCAAAATCGGCATCGTAACCACCGAACAACTCAAAAACGCACGCCCCTACGTCATTGTCGGCGCATTCGTCATTGCCGCCATCATTACCCCGCCGGACGTGATTTCCCAAACCCTGCTTGCCGTCCCGCTTATCTTGCTTTACGAAACAGGCATCTGGTGCAGCCGCTTTATCAAATCCAAATCGGACAAAACCGACGAACACCCGCCCCTTCCGCCCGCAGAAACTTAAATCAGCCTGCGGATATAGCTTGCAAAGGAAAAAAGGTCGTCTGAAACGTAACATCCCGTTTCAGACGACCTTTTCCATACGCCAGCGTTTACGTTTTACCGGCCTTATACCGAAATCCCCACCAATTTCCTGCATTGCCCCTTTCAGACGACCTCTCTATAATCCCCATTTCCATCCTAAAAACAGGAAACATTTCATGAACATCACAGAAATCGTCCGCCAGCGATACAGCACCAAATCTTTCGACCCGTCCAAAAAAATCGCTGCCGAAGACTTCGCCCATATCGAAGCCGCCCTGCGCAACAGCCCCTCCAGCGTCAATATGCAGCCGTGGCACTTTATCATCGCCGATGACGAAGCGGGCAAAGCGCGCATTGCCAAATCCACCGAAAAACTCCCTTACAACACCCCGAAAATTACTCATGCCTCCCACGTCGTCGTTTTCGCCGCCCGCGTTTGTGCCGACGATGATTATGTCGCCGCCGTATTGGCGCAAGAGGATAAAGACGGACGTTTCGCCACGGAAGAAGCCAAGCAGGCAGGCGATTCCACCCGCCGCCTGTTCTTGGGCATCCACCGCAACCAATTCCAAGATGAAGAGCAATGGCTTGCCAAACAAGTCTATCTCAACATGGGCTTCACCCTGCTCGCCGCTGCCGCAGCAGGCATTGACGCCGTGCCGATGGAAGGCGTCGATTTGCAGGTTTTGAATGAGGAATTCGGTTTGACTGAAAAAGGCTACAAAGCCGTCGCCGTCGTCTCCTTCGGCTACCGTGCCGCAGACGATTTCAACGCCGCGCTGCCCAAATCGCGTTTTGAAAACGAAGTCATCTTCACCAAAATCTAAACCCGATAGAAACAAAAACAAGGTCGTCTGAAACCCGACAATGCAGGATTGAACTGCACCCCAAAAGTTGGACATCCCCTCCAACTCACAAGGTGCAGTTT
>CAUOMQ010000095.1:0-10546 GCA_963456805.1 uncultured Neisseria sp.
GAACGATTCTCTAAGGTGCTGAAGCACCAAGTGAATCGGTTCCGTACTATCTGTCCTGTCTGCGGCTTCGTCGCCTTGTCCTGATTTAAAGTTAATCCACTATAACGAATCCGACTTTTCATCAAAGCATAAAAAGGTCGTCTGAAAACGGACTTAGCAGGTTTTGCTAACGTTTTCAGACGACCTTTGTTCAAACGCTCTAGCGTTTATTCAATCCTTTTAGTCGGAAACGGCCATCAGGCTGGCGTTGCCGCCGGCGGCTGTGGTGTTGACGCTGCAAGAAATTTCTTCAAACACTTGCAGGATGTCCAAGCCTTGTTCGGACGGGAGGATGCGGATGAGTGCGCCGTCGCGGTTTGCCAGTTCTTGCTTGCGGCTGCTGTCCAGCGGGCTTAGGGCGGCGACGTGGTGCACGCCTGTGCTTTCAGGTTTGCTGTTGACTTGCAACAGGCCTTCGAGGTCGGCGGTGTAGGAGGCAAGCGGGCTGTCGGGTTCGACGACGGTTACGATGCCTGCGGCGGCAAGTTCGGTCAGGGCGCAGAAGGCTTGCAGGAGGCTGCCGCCGTGTACCCAGACGCGTTTGGGCGCGCGCCAGCTCATGGCGTTGCGTTCGCCGGTCGGGCCGACCAAGACAGATTCTGCTTGGCGCAGGGTGCGGATGCGGGCGTGTCCCAATGCCGATGCCGCTGATTTTTTCTCTTCCGCATTAAACGGCAGCTTGTGAATCAGGGCTTCAAGGCGTTTGAGCGCGGCTTCGTCCGCTTGTCCGATGCGGCTCAGCGGCGGGGCAACCCATTCGGGGATACGGGTCAGTTTTTGCAGATAGAACGAACCGCCTGCTTTCGGACCTGTACCTGACATACCGTGTCCGCCGAACGGTTGTACGCCGACAACGGCGCCGACGATGTTGCGGTTGACGTAAACGTTACCCGCTTCGATGCGTTCGCGGATGCGTTTGACCGTGCCTTCGATACGGCTGTGTACGCCGCTGGTGAGCGCGTAGCCTTTGCTGTTGATTTGGTCGATGATTTGGTCAAGCTCGTCGGCGCGGTAGCGGACAACGTGCAGGACGGGACCGAAGACTTCGCGGGTGAGTTCGTTCAAATTGTTGAGTTCGAACAAAATCGGCAGCACGAAAGTGGATTTCGCAGGATCAACATCGGAAGCGGCTTTGACTTCGTGGTAAGACTTGGCAACACCTTTCATTTTATTGATGTGCGATTGCAGGTTTTGCTGCGCTTCGGCATCGATAACGGGGCCTACGTCGGTGGTGAGCTGAACGGGTTTGCCGACGACCAATTCGTCCATTGCGCCTTTGATGATGGCGAGCATCTTGTCGGCGACATCTTCTTGAACGCAAAGGATACGCAAGGCGGAGCAGCGTTGTCCCGCGCTGTCAAAGGCGGAGTTGAGCACGTCCAAACAAACCTGCTCGGGCAGCGCGGTGGAATCGACAATCATGGCGTTTTGACCGCCGGTTTCGGCAATCAAGACGGGGCTGTCGTTGCGTTTGGCGAGGGCTTTGTTAATCAGTTGCGCCACTTCGGTCGAACCGGTGAAAATCACGCCGCCGATACGCGGGTCGCCTGTCAGCGCTGCGCCGACATCGCCTGCGCCGAGGACAAGTTGCAAGGCGGAAGTCGGGATGCCTGCTTCGTGCATCAGGGAAACAGCGTAGCTGGCAATCAGGCTGGTTTGTTCGGCAGGTTTGGCGATAACGGTGTTGCCGGCTGCCAATGCGGAAACGACTTCGCCGGTAAAGATGGCGAGCGGGAAGTTCCACGGGCTGATGGCGACGATGGCGCCGACGGCTTTGGCATCTTTGGGCAGGGTGTTTTCGGCTTCGCCTGCGTAGTAGCGGCAGAAATCGACGGCTTCGCGCACTTCGGCGACGGCGTTGTTCAGCGTTTTACCTGCTTCGCGCACAGCAAGCATCATCAGCGCGGGGGTGTGCTGTTCCAGCAAATCGGCAAAGCGGCGCAGGCATTCGGCGCGCTCGGCGGCTGGCGTCGCGCTCCATTCAGGAAACGCGGCAACGGCTGCACCGACGGCTTCTTGGGCAAGCGCGGCATCGGCAAAGCTGACTGTGCCGACGATGTCGTCGTGGTCGGCGGGGTTTTTAATCGGTTGCGCTTCGCCGACATCGCGGGCTTTACCGTTGATAATGGATGCGGCGTGGAAGTCTTGCGCGGCGGCGCGGTTGAGTTTTTCTTGAAGCTGTTGCAACACGGTTTCGTTGCTGAAATCGACGCCTTGGGAATTCAGACGACCCCTGCCGTACAAATCGCGCGGCAGCGGCAAGGCGTTGTGCAGGTGGATACCTTGTTCGGCGATGGTGTCGAACGGGCTTCGGATCAGTGTGTCGATGCTGATGTTTTCATCGACGATTTGGTTGACGAACGACGAGTTCGCGCCGTTTTCCAACAGGCGGCGCACCAAGTAGGCGAGCAGGGTTTCGTGCGTACCGACCGGGGCGTACACGCGCACGCGGCGGCCTAAGTTTTGCGGGCCGACCACTTGGTCGTACAAGGTTTCGCCCATGCCGTGCAGGCATTGGTGTTCAAAGTCTTTGCCTTTGCCCATTTGGTAAATCGCGCCCAAGGTGTAGGCGTTGTGGGTGGCGAATTGCGGGAACACGGCATCTTGCGCGTCCAGCAGTTTGCGCGCGCAGGCGAGGTAGGAGATGTCGGTATGGACTTTGCGGGTATAGGTCGGATAGCCGTCCAGGCCGTCCACTTGCGCCCATTTGATTTCGCTGTCCCAGTACGCGCCTTTAACGAGGCGGATCATCAGTTTTTGATTGTTGCGGCGGGCAAGGTCAATCAGATAGTCGATGACGAAGGGGCAGCGTTTTTGATATGCCTGAACGACAAAGCCGATGCCTTTGTAACCCGCCAAATCGGGGTCGGAAACGAGTGCTTCCATCAAATCCAAAGACAGCTCCAAACGGTTGGCTTCTTCGGCGTCGATGTTGATACCGATATCGTATTTTTTACCCAAAAGGAACAGCTCTTTCAGACGAGGTAAGAGTTCGCTCATCACACGTTCGTGTTGGGCGCGGGAATAGCGCGGATGGATGGCGGAAAGTTTGACGGAAATGCCGTTGCCTTCGTAAACGCCTTGTCCGGCGGCATCTTTGCCGATGGCGTGAATGGCTTGAACGTAGTCGTTGTAATAGCGGTCGGCATCTTCTTGGGTGTAGGCGGCTTCGCCCAACATATCGAAGGAGAAGCGGTAGCCCATTTTTTCGCGCTCTTTGCCGTTTTGCAACGCTTCTTCAATGGTTTGTCCGGTAACAAACTGCTTGCCCAATAAGCGCATGGCGTAGTTCACGCCTTGGCGGATCAGGGGTGCGCCGCCTTTGCTGACGAGGCGGTTCAGAGCCGAACCTATCTGCTTGTCGCTCGGCGCGGTCAGTTTGCCGGTAATCAGCAAGCCCCATGCGGCGGCGTTGACAAACAGCGACGGGCTGTTGTTCAAATGGCTTTTCCAGTTGCCTTCGGAAATTTTGTCGGCAATCAGGCGGTCGCGCGTCGCATTGTCGGGAATGCGCAGCAAAGCTTCCGCCAGACACATCAGCGCAATGCCTTCTTCGCTGGAGAGCGAAAACTCGTGCATCAGCGCATCCACCCCGCTGGCTTTGGTGCGGCTGGCACGAACCTGCGTAACCAAACGGCGCGCGAGTTCGGACGCCGCCCGACGCTCCTCATCGCTCATCTGGGCGCGTTGCAGCATATCCTGAACGGCTTCGATTTCGTCGCGGCGGTAAGCATCGGTAATCGCTTGGCGCAGTGGCGTTTGTGTCGGGAAAGCAAAGTCAAACATTTTAAGGTTCTCCAAAGTTTTTATGATGATTTTCAGACGACCCCATCCCTTTTCGAGGTCGTCTGAAAAGATTTAAAGCATATAGATAATATCTTAATAAATTTATAAGGGCCGGACAAGCAATTTATCTCAAAAACAGGATTTTTTGCTTTGATAAAAAGCAGATAAAGCCCAAAGAGTGCATTATCCGCATGAGCATCAATATAAAAATAAAACCTGCCTTCCCGTATAAAAATTCAGACGACCTGCGGTCAACGGCAGGTCGTCTGAAAACACTTATTTCGCCTCGCGGTATTCTGTGTCCGCTTTTTCAAAACGTTCTTGGATTTCACGAGACGGCTCTTTGTCGGTCAGTGAAACCAGAACAGCGATAATCAAGCAGGCGATGAAGCCGGGGACGATTTCGTACATAGTCCAAATACCGGTTTCATGTGCAGCCAAAGCAGGTTTTTTGACCCACTCCGCCCACGCCACCACAGTCAGCGCGCCGGCAATCATGCCCGACAAAGCGCCGTATGCCGTAATGCGTTTCCACAATACCGACAGAATCACAATCGGACCGAACGCCGCGCCGAAACCTGCCCACGCATAAGACACCAAGCCCAAAACTTTGCTCTTAGGGTCGGACGCAATCAGAATAGAGATAATGGCAATCGCCAATACCATCAGACGGCCCACCCATACCAATTCTGATTGCGGCGCATTTTTGCGCAAAAAGCCTTTGTAGAAGTCTTCGGTAATCGCGCTGGAGCAAACCAAAAGCTGGCAAGACAAAGTGGACATGACCGCCGCCAAAATCGCGCTCAAAATAATGCCTGCAATCCAAGGATTGAACAGCAGAGTAGAAAGTGCGATGAAGATACGTTCGTGGTTGCCGTGCATGGAAGCGGTTTGGTCGGGGTTTGCACCAAAATACGCAATGCCGAAATAACCGACCGCTACTGCGCCTGCCAGACACAACACCATCCAAGTCATGCCGATGCGGCGTGCCGATACCAGTGATTTCGCGCTTTCAGCCGCCATAAAGCGCGCCAAAATGTGCGGCTGACCGAAATAGCCCAAGCCCCATGCGGCGGTGGAAATAATGCCGATGACGGTCGTGCCGGCAAGCAAGCTGTTATATTCCTTGCCCGTACCAGCGGCAACGCTTTGAATTGCGGCAGACATTTGTTCCGCACCGCCCAGACCCAGATACACCATTACAGGCGTCAAAATCAGCGCAAAAATCATCAAAGAAGCTTGCAGCGTATCCGTCCAACTGACCGCCAAGAATCCGCCCAAGAAGGTATAGGCAATGGTCGCACCCGCACCCAGCCACATCGCCTGATTGTAAGTCATGCCTTCAAACAGGCTTTGGAACAAAGTTGCACCCGCCACAATGCCGGAGGCGCAATAAATCGTGAAGAAAAACAAGATAATCAGCGCGGAAACCACTTTCATCAAGTGTCCGCCCGCGCCGAAGCGGTGGAAGAAATAATCCGGCAGCGTCAGCGCATTATTGGCATATTCGGTATGTACGCGCAGACGGCCCGCCACCAAAAGCCAGTTGAAATACGCGCCGACCACCAGGCCGATGGCAATCCAAGCCTCGTTCAAGCCGCTCAGATAAATCGCCCCGGGCAGACCCATCAAAAGCCAGCCCGACATATCGGACGCACCCGCCGACATCGCCGTAACAAACGGACCCAAGCTGCGGCCGCCCAAAATATAATCATCGAAATTGCGCGTGGAGAAATACGCGGCCAGACCAATCAAGAGAACGGCAATCAGATAGATTGCAAAAGTGATATACATGGGATTCATGTACTATTCCTCATCTAAAACTTCAAAATCACGGGCTGATGAAATTGCAGGCAATCCACGCCCAAACATTTTTCTAATTAAAATACAGCGGAAATTTCTATTTTTTGTAGCTTGTTAGAAATAAATCATTTATTAATTCAATTAGATATGTAATTAAAACATATTAAATTGTAAATAATTCGTTTGAGGATACCTGAAAACAGTAGGCTTGCAAAGCTCATGATGACCGTTGCTTGCCGGTTTTACTGAAATATTTTTCAAACCATATTAAAAACATTAGTTTACAAATTATCTTGAAAAATATTGCATTTAAATAGGCTTGAAACTATCTTTCTGAAGCATTTGGAAACGGATGCGGATTGAATGTAATCAGACAACAAGTTAATCCACTATAAATCGGATAGGGTTTAGGAAGTCGATGAGAAAAGGCAAGGGGTCGTCTGAAATTTTCAGACGACCCCTTACAGGTCTGTCGGGCGTGGATAAAGAGCGGAATCCGGTTTGTGCCGGTTGTCGGAAATATAGTGGATTAAATTTAAATCAGGACAAGGCGACAAAGCCGCAGACAGTACAGATAGTACGGAACCGATTCACTTGGTGCTTCAGCACCTTAGAGAATCGTTCTCTTTGAGCTAAGGCGAGGTAACGCCGTACTGGTTTAAAGTTAATCCACTATATTACATTATCTTTATTGGATTTCTCTATATTATTCCGCGTTGTTTCACTATACTTACGCTTTATTTTGATAACAAAGGCTTTTTATGAACCATTTGGGTTTCCCCATTGAAACCGTCGCCGTTTTCGTGATTTTGTCTGTGGGCGCGATTGCCATCGATTTATTCGCCCATAGGGACAACAAACCGATGTCGCTGAAAAGTGCTGCGATATGGTCGCTGTTTTGGGTATTGATATCGATTTTGTTCGGCGCATTTTTATGGGTTCATCACGGCAGTGAAGCCGCCAGCCTGTTCTTTACCGGCTATGCTTTGGAAAAAGTATTGTCCGTAGATAATCTGTTTTTAATGATGGCGGTTTTTGCTTGGTTTAAAGTGCCTGAGGGCCTGCGCCACCGCGTTTTGTACTGGGGGATTATCGGCGCGATTATTTTCCGCATGATTTTTGTCGCCATCGGTGCCGGACTGTTGGCATTGGGGCCGATTGTGGAAGTGGTTTTTGCCGTCATTGTCGGCTATACCGCCGTTATGATGCTGCGTCGGGATGAAGAGGAGGGCGAAGAAGATGCCGATTATTCCGAACATTTGGCATATCGTGCGGTCCATCGCTTTTTCCCTGTGTTTCCCCGTCTTTACGGCAGCCATTTTTTCTTAAAAGGCGAGGAGTTGAAAAAAGCGCATGAGCAATATCCCGAGGTGCGGCTTGAGCCGGCGGGTGAAGACCTCAAGCATCCTGAAAATAACCATCCTCAGAAAATGCGTAAAGGGCAGTTGGTCGCGACGCCGCTGTTTTTATGTTTGGCAGTGATTGAGTTGTCGGATGTGATGTTCGCGTTTGACAGCGTACCTGCGGTGATTGCCGTATCTAAAGAACCGTTGATTGTTTACAGCGCCATGATGTTTGCCATTTTGGGTTTGCGTACGCTTTATTTCGTATTGGAAGCGTTGAAGGGTTATTTGGTTCATTTGGAAAAGGCAGTGGTCGTGTTGCTGTTTTTCATTGCTGCCAAGCTGGGATTGTCGGCAAGTAACCATATGTTCCATCACGGATGGGACATTTCGCCCAATACGTCTTTGCTGGTTGTATTGGTTGTGCTGACCTGCGGGATTGCCGCTTCCTTCATTTTCCCGGACAAGAAAAATAAAGGTAAAGCCGATTCGTGACCCGCTTCATGCAGTAAAACGGAACAGTAGGATTTGCGACCTCTGAAAAACACTTCAGGCAGCCGGAAAGTCATTTCTCCGGCTGCCTGAAGTGTTTTGATGCTTTTTAAGCTTCCATCCGTTCTGCGCACTTCATTTTCGCATCAATCCAAGCGTCACCGCCGGGCTGTACGATTTTTGAAACCAGTTTATCCAAATCATTCAGATAGTTGGTTGCATTCGGACTGTTAATCACCACCACCACGATCATGGGTTTGTCTCCCAGCCAATATCCGGCGAGGGCGCGTACATCTTTGAGCGTGCCTGTTTTCAGGCGCAGGGCAGGGCCTGCCTGTTTGAGGCGGTATTTCAGCGTGCCGTCTTTGCCGGCAATGGGTAAGGTATCGATGAAGTCTTGTTTGAACGGGCTGAAATAGGCTTTTTCCAGCATTTGCGCCAACATATTGGCGCTGACGCGTTCACGGCGGGATAGGCCCGAACCGTTTTCCAAGACCAAGTTTTCCGTATCCACGCCCGCGGTAGCCAATTCACGTTTTACGGCTGAAGAGGCTTGCTGCAAGGCGGAGTTGCCGGAATGCTCGCCTCCCAATTTCAGGAATACGGAGCGCGCAATCAGATTATTCGAATATTTGTTCATGTCCGTCAAAATGGCAGACATGGGTTTGGATTGGTGTACTGCCAGCGTTTTGGAATGAGGTGGTACGGATGCTGCCCTGATGCCGTCGGTAATTTCTCCGCCTGAATAACGCCATTGGTTGATAAAGCTCTTTTGTACAAATTCACGCATGTTCAACATGTTGACGTACATTTCACTGCCCAAACACGATTCCGGAACTTTGCCGGAAACATGCAATACGCCGCCTTTGTAGTTTGCGCGCATATGGTTTTGTAAGGCTTTGCAGGATGCGTTTGATGGTGTGACGTTGATTTTGTTGTCGATTTTAATGTCGGGAAGGGGCGGGTTGGTCACAAGATCCACTCCGCCCATGTCATTGCGTTCCGGTTTGACCGATACGACTTTGTAAGCCAGCATATGCGGGTCGGGCGGCGTCATAAATAGAGAGCCGACATCGGATTCGAAATCGCTCGGATTTTGAATATCTCCCCATAAATGGCGGTCGAGTACCAAGCCGCCGGTGATTTTGCGTATGCCTTTATCGCGCAATTGCTGCTGCATCCCGACCAAGCCTTCTTGGTCGAAAACAGGATCTCCGCTGCCGACCCAGTAAATATCGCCTTGCAAGGTGTCGCCTTGAATCGTGCCGTCGCTTTTGAATTGGGTTGTCCAGCGGTAATCGCCGCCCAAGGCTTTAAATGCGGCAAACGCTGTAACCAGCTTCATGGTCGATGCGGGGTTGACCGGCACATTCGAACGGTGGTCGACCAAGACGTTTCCGCTGTCCAATTCTTGAACATACACGGAAATTTCGTCTTGAGGGATGCGGCCGAAATCGATGGCAAATGCCGGCAAAGAGAGGATGGACAGCCATAAAAGAGCGGCTGTTTGTCTTAACTTCATGATAGTTCTGAAAAACACATAAAGCATAATTATAAAGCAAGGTCGTCTGAAAAACGAGGATGGCTGCCTGACGGATGAAAAAGTTGTTTCTTATGGATAAAATGTGTCGCTATTTCGTTCCGTGCAGACAATCGGCGCTTAGGGAGAACTATGATAAAATCTGTTTTTAAAACAATATATAGTGGATTAACTTTAAACCAGGACAAGGCGACGAAGCCGCAGACAGTACAGATAGTACGGCAAGGCGAGGCAACGCTGTACTGGTTTAAAGTTAATCCACTATAAAAGGAATACATTATGCGACTGCTCCATACGATGTTGCGCGTTGGCAACCTCGAAAAATCTTTGGACTTCTATCAAAATGTTTTAGGCATGTCTTTGCTGCGCCGTCACGATTATCCCGAAGGACGGTTTACTTTGGCGTTTGTCGGTTACGGTAATGAGACCGAAAATACCGTACTGGAATTGACGCACAACTGGGATACGGAAAGCTACGATATCGGCAACGCTTACGGTCATATCGCAGTGGAAGTGGATGATGCGTATGAGGCTTGCGAACGGGTCAGACAAAAAGGCGGCAAAGTCGTGCGCGAGGCAGGACCGATGATGCACGGCACGACCGTTATTGCTTTTGTGGAAGATCCTGACGGTTATAAAATTGAATTTATCCAAAAAAACAGCGGCAATGATTCGGTGAAATACTGATTTTCCAATCGTCTGATAAAAGGTCGTCTGAAAGCCCTTCTCAATCGGGTTTTCAGACGACTTTTTTGTTTTAATAGCCTTGATTTATTCCGCAGGCGGCATTTGGGCAACGGTTTCCTGCGCCCATGCCATGGTTTCGGCAAAGGCGGGACGGGCGAGATGTTTGGCGGCGTAGCGTTGCAATATATCGGTTTCATCGGCGGGCAATACTTTAAAGTTTTGCGTTAAGAGCAGAATCAGCCCGGAATAGTACAGATCCAGCGCGGTAAAGCTGTTGCCGATAATGTAGTCGCGGTTTTTCAAGTGTTCGCGCAAGGTGTTCCATGCGGTATCAAAATCGCCGTAACCGATTTGGCGGCGGCGCTCGGGCGTATCGACAGGCAGGTTGTGCAATTTGTTGAAGGCTGCGTATTCGAGGTGAAGCGACAGGCACATCCAGCGGTAGTATTCACCGCGTTCCAACGTGTCTGCGGCAGGGATGAGGTGTTTGTTGGGGAACTGTTCCGCCAAAAAGGTAATGATGGCGAGCGATTCGGTCAATACGGTATCGCCGAATTTGAGCGCGGGAACCCGCCCTTGGGGATTGATGGCGAGATATTCGGCGGACTGAATCTGTGCGCCGAATTGGATGGGGACAACGGTGTATTCCGCGCCGCATTCTTTCAACATCCATACGACGTATGTGCCGCGTGAAAAGGGATGGGTGTAGAGCGTGATGTCTTGCATGTCTTTTCCTTTTGCGTTGTGAATGTTTTTGGCGAAACCCGCGCAGTAGGTTTCAGACGACCTTTCGGTTCTATAAGTGGATTAACTTTAAACCAGTACGGCGTTGCCTCGCTTTAGCTCAAAGAGAACG
>CAUOMQ010000096.1:0-10392 GCA_963456805.1 uncultured Neisseria sp.
TTGCCGGCGCACTATGCCGACTACGTCCCCGCCAAATAGCGCGTTCACGTCCGTTTCGTCAAATACGTATTTAGTGTGGCAAAAGTCGCAATCGATTTGGATACTGCCTTGTTCGGCAACAATACCGCCAACTTCTTCTCCGCCTAACATAAGCAGCATATCGCTAACTTTGCCGTGTGAGCAGGTGCAGGCAAATTCGATAATTTCGGGATCGAAAACCCGCGGCGGGGTTTCATGATAGAGCCGATAGAGAACGTGTTGTGCGTCTAGGGCGGTTAGCTCTTCCGGTGTCAACGTTTGGGTCAGTGTGCTGATGAGTTCCCACGATTCGGTGTCCAGTTCTTCTTCGGGCAGACGTTGTACCAGCAATCCTCCGCTGACATGATCTGAAGCGGCGAGAACGATGTGGGTATCGAGTTGCTCGGAACGTTTGATATAGTTCATGAGCATTTGGGCGATATTGTCGCCTTCAAGCGGGACAACGCCTTGCCAGGGTTCGGCATCTTTGGGTTGATGCGTGAGTACGAAAACGCTGTTGCTGCCCAAAAGGTCGGTCAGGCTTTCGTCATCACGGATGTCGGCGGTTTCATCCCAGCGGGCGGTAGCGCGAACGGTGTTGTCTGATGTGGCTTCGACCACAAGCATTTTCAGACGACCTTGTCCCTGTACTTGGACAATGAGCGTGCCTTCATTTTTGAGGTTGCTGGAGAGAAGCGCGCCCGCCGCGAGGAGTTCGCCTAATGCCCGGCGGATGGCGGCAGGGTAGTGTTTTTGTTCGGCGATGTGTTTCCACACGTTTTCAAGGCGGACGTGCAGACCGCGCACAGGCATATCGTCAAAGATGAAACGCGTGCGGATATCGGCGTGGTTGATGTCGGTTTGCGGCATAAATTCCTCTGTTTTTCTGAATGATGGGTTGACGGCTATATGGTTGCGCTTGCAGAGAAATCAAGGGACTTTATAATCTGTCTTGCGTTCTTAACCTTTTGCTTTTAATCGCCATGTTCTACCTCTACCAATCCAACCGCCTCGAATCGCTAGCCGCCCTGTTTGCCGGAATCCAAAGGGTCAGGCCGCTTGAGTCTGCTTTGGCGGCGGAACAGATTGTGGTGCAGAGTCAGGGGATGCGGCGTTATTTGAGTGTTTATCTGGCGCGCGAACTGGGGGTGGCGGCGAATTTGCAATTCAGCCTGCCGGCAGGTTTGACGTGGCAGTTGATGCAGAAGCTGATTCCCGATATTCCCGCGCTCAGTCCGTTTTCGCCGGAGGTGATGCGCTGGCGGCTTTTGGATTTGTTCCGCAGCGAGCGTTTTCAGACGACCTCTGAGTTTGAAAACGTCCGCTCTGTCTTGCAAAGCTATTTGGGCAGCGGCGAGTCGGCGGATTATCAGTTGGCGGGGCAGTTGGCGGATATTTTCGACCAGTATCTGGTGTACCGACCGCAGTGGATTGATGCTTGGCAGGAAAGCAAACTTCTAGGGCTGGGCGAGGACGAGGTCTGGCAGGCGCAGCTTTGGCGCTATTTGGACGACGGCAACCAATCCGCGCCGCACCGTGTGGCGTTGTGGGAAAAGCTGCTGTCGTCTTTGGATAAGGCGCACCTGCCCGAGCGGTTTTTCGTGTTCGGCATTTCGACGATGGCGCCGATGTATTTGCAGCTTTTGCAGAAAATTTCGGAACATTGCGATGTGTTTGTGTTCGCGCTCAATCCGAGCGGCCAGTATTGGGGCAATGTGATTGAGGCGGCGCAGCTTTTGAAGGGCGGCGACGAGGCGGATTTGTCGCAGACGGGGCATCCACTCTTGGCGTCGCTGGGCAAGCAGGGGCGTGATTTTTTTGATTTTCTGACGGAAATCGGCTTGGAGGAGCAGCCTGTGTTTGAAGAAGTTTCAGACGACACGCTGCTGCATTGCCTGCAAAACGATATTCAAAACTTGCGGATGCCGTCTGAACACAGCCGCACGGATTTGCTGGACGATGGCTCCGTCCGTATCGTGTCGGCACACAGCCCCCTGCGCGAATTGCAGATTTTGAAAGACAAGCTGTTGCGGATTCTGCACGAACATCTCGACTGGCAGCCGCACGATATTGCCGTTTTGACGCCGAACATCGAGCCGTACAGCCCGTTTATCGAAGCGGTGTTCGGGCAGGCGCAGGGCGGGGCGCAGGCTTTGCCGTATTCGGTGTCGGACGTGAAACTCAGCCGCCGCCAGCCGCTGCTTTACGCGCTGGAGCAAACGCTGGATTTGTTGGAAAGCCGGTTTGAAGTCGATAAAGTGCTGCCGCTGTTGGAAAGTGGTTTGGTGCTGCGCCGTTTCGGGCTGACGGCGGACGATTTGCCGCTGCTGCACGACACCATTGCCGAATTGAACGTGCATTGGGGGTTGGACGGCACCATGCGCGGCGCGGCGGACAATCTGTTCACCTGGCAGCAGGCGTTGGAACGCATCGTGTTGGGCTGGATGCTGCCCGACGACGGCAGCCCGCTTTGGCAAAACGTCAGCGCGTGGCACGGCGATGTCAACCGCCTCGATGTGTTCGGCCGCTTTGCCGCCTTCATCCGTACGCTGTCGCGCCTCGCCGTCGAGTGGCGCAAACCCGCAGCGGCGGCGGAATGGACGGAACGCTGCCGCGATTTGGTGCAGTCGTTGTTCCTGCCCGACGCCGACGACCAATACGCCTTGCAGCAGTTCGAGCAGGCATTGGCAAAATGGCAGGAAGAGACCGCGTTGGCAGGCTTTAGCGGCACCTTGCCGCAACACACCCTCATCCGCCACATCCGCCGCTTCTTAGGCAGCGAAAGTCAGGCAGGATTCCTGCGCGGCGGCATCACCTTTTGCAGCATGGTGCCGATGAGGAGCCTGCCGTTTAAAGTCATCTGCCTGTTGGGGCTGAATGACGGCGATTTCCCGCGCAACACCAAAGCCGCCGTGTTCGACCTGATTGCCAAACACCCGCAAAAAGGTGACCGCGCCCGCCGCGACGACGACCGCTACCTTTTCCTCGAAGCCATCATCAGCGCGCGCGACATCCTTTATCTTTCCTACGTCGGCCGCAGCATCCGCAACGACGACGAACTCGCCCCGTCCGCCCTCGTCAGCGAACTCATCGACACCATCGCCGCCATGACCGGACGGCGCAGCAAAGAGCTGGCGGAACACTGGGTCGAGCAACATCCCCTGCAACCGTTCTCTCACCGCTATTTCATTGCAGACAACATTTCAGACGACCTCTTCAGCACGCGGCAGGACTACGCCGAAGCCCTCAACCGCCCGCGCGAACAGGCGTGTCCGTTTTTCAGCGAAGCCCTCGAAGAAAACAGCCCCGAGCCGACCGTTTGGCAGGACGACTTCATCCGCTTCTGGAAAAATCCCGTCAAAGCATGGCTGCAACAAACCCTAGGCTGGCGCGAACCCTACCGCGACGAAGCATGGGAATCCGCCGAACCCTTCGAGCCGCAACGCGCCGACAAAATTGCCGCCGCCTACCTCGATGCCCGCCGCCACAACCAAGACTTTCAAGAAACCGCCGTCCGCCTCGACGCCGAAAGCCTGTTACCCGCCGGTGAATTGGGTAAATTGTGGCAGCAGAATTTCCAAGCCGCCGCCAAACGCATCGACAGCGAATTGCTGCAAAGCCCCAAACTGCCGCCCTTTGCCTATGAAATCCAGTTCGACGGGCAAACCCTGCAAGGCAGCCTCGGCAACCTTTACCAATGCGGCCAAGTGTTCTACCTCGACCGCAAACCCAATGCCCCGCAACGCATCGCCCTCCTGCTCGAACATTTAATCTTTTGCGCGGTGGAATCTCAGACAACCGAAACCCGCCAAACCCATATCGTTAAGCCCGAAGAAACGACGCTTTATCCCGAAATCTCTGGCAGCCAAGCGCAAGAAATGCTGCAAAAATGGCTGACGTTCTTCAACCTCGGACAAACGCGCCCGCTGCCTTTCTTCGCCAAAACCAGCCTCGCCGCCGCCGAAGCCTACGGCAAAAAACAGAGCTGGGAAGATGCCTTGAACAAAGCCAGGGAAAGCTATCACGGCAATAAAGTCAGCAAAGGGCAAAAAGACTATACCGAAGTCGCCTTAGTGTTCGGCAACGAAGACACCGAGCCGGTAGAAGGAGCGTTGTTCCAAAGATTGGTGGAAGAGCTGCTGATACCGCTGCTGGACGCGGTAAAGGAAGAATCGTCGGATGCGGCATAGAAGCCGGAAATCGGAAGAGGCCGTACCACAGGCAGGCTGTGCACTCTGAAAATGCAAAAGGAGCAAATGATGTTGAAGCATTTTATCGCGATCGCTGTCGCCGTTTTATTGAGTCAAACGGCGTACAGCCAAGCCAAACCGAGATCAGCCATGTACACTGACTACACCGCCATTGTTGAAGATAAATGCGCCATCGCGGCAGACGGCGGCAGCATGATGCTGACCGTGCGCAACGCGGCAGGCAAGGAAACGGTTTTCTTTATCAACCGCGGTTTCGATATCAAAAATACGCCTAAGTACAACCAAGTCCGTGATGACAAAGGGCATAAGCTGAGCGACAGCGAGAAACAGCAGTTGTTTGCGCACTTGAAGACTTTAAAAACAAGGTGCAGCAGCGAGGACTGCGCCGAGTTTGTGGATTCGTTTGTCAGGTAAGCCGCATATCGTTTCGGCTGGCGTTGCTGGTTTTCAGACGACCTTGGGCTTCAAGAACTTATGTGATAAACGAAATCCGGTTTCAGGGACGCGGGTTTATATGGCCCGCCATTTCCAATGCGGTGGCAACGGCGGTCATGAGGCTGCCTGAGTCTGCTTTGTCCGTTCCGGCAAGGTCGAGGGCGGTACCGTGATCGACCGAAGTGCGGATAAAGGGCAGTCCGAGCGTGACGTTGACGCCTTGCCCGAAGCCCGCGTATTTGAGCGTGGGCAGCCCTTGGTCGTGATACATCGCCAAAACGGCATCGGCGTCTTTGAGTAAAAAGGGCTGGAACACCGTATCGGCGGGATAGGGGCCGCGTGCGTCTATGCCTTCGCTTTGCAGCTGCTTGAGCGCGGGGATGATGATGTCGATTTCTTCATGGCCGAGATGGCCGTTTTCGCCTGCGTGCGGATTCAGTCCGGTCACTAGGATGCGGGGGCGGGCGATGCCGAATTTGTCGCGCAGGTCGGCATGAAGGATGCGGGTTACGGATTCGACCAGCGGGCGGGTAATGGCGGCGGCGATATCTTTGAGTGGAAGGTGGGTAGTGACGAGCGCCACCCGTAATCCGCCGCCCGCGAGCATCATGACGACTTGTTCGGTTTGGCTTTTTTCGGCGAGGTATTCGGTGTGGCCGCTGAAGAAATGATCGCTGGCGTGTCCGTCGTTGATGACGCCTTTGTGCAGCGGCGCAGTAACCATGCCGTCGAAGAGGTCGTCTGAAATGCCTTGATAGGCAGTGTCCAACAGTTTGAGGACGTAGGCGGCATTGGCGGGATTGAGTTTGCCCGCTTGGCAGGGCGCGTCTAAAGGAATGTGCAACACTTCCAATATGCCGCGTTCGGGCTTGCCGCCCTGCGGGTCGAAATCTTGCAGGGTGATGGTTTTGCCTAATTGTTCGGCACGGCTTTGCAGCAGATTTTTGTCGCCCAACACGATGCAGCGGCATGGCAAATCGGCAAACGCCAAATCCAAGCAGATATCGGGGCCGATGCCGGCAGGTTCGCCCGAAGTCACGGCTAAAACAGGTAAAGTCATGCGGATTCCTTATGGAATGAATCTGTTGCGGGAAAATGAAAACAGCGTTGTACGGTATGTTTGAGGTCGTCTGAAAATTTTTCAGACGACCTTTTGCTTATGCCCGCATCAGGCTGCGGTAGGCATTTTGTTTCAAAACGAGCACCAGCCAGCCGAGTGCGAATGCGGTCGGGTAAAACCACAGCATCCGATTGCCGCCAAGCGGCAGGATAAGCGTCAGCATACATGCCAGTACGCCGAAACCCAAAGGCGTCCAAATATCATCCCGTTCGGTATAGTCGGCGCATCGCTGCGGCAGCGTCAGCATCCAAACCAGTGCGGAGGCGAATGAAGCGGCCGCCCTGACAGGGAAGGATGCGTTGGGCGAACAAGGTACCAGCAGGAACTGCGCCTGTTTTTTTGACAGATGGGGATGGAACGACCGTAGATACAGATTGGCGTTGAACCACAACAATATCATCAAAGCCGTCAGGATAAGCAATACCGAGTTGCCCGCCGTTTGCTCCAAGTGTTTGTTTATCACATTGATTATCGGAAACATGGACATCAAGGACAGATTGACCGTCAGACCGCCGACAATACTCCGTTCGCTTTTGATGTAGGAGAAAAAGGTACACCATGAATATATCCATGCGAGTACGGTCAGCAGGAAGAACATTACCGAACCGGTCGGGGTCAGGCACACGGCGGTCATCACGACAGGCAATACGAAAGCGCGTACAATCGCCGCTTTTTTAAACACAAAAGTCGCCGTGAAGAGTTTGTAGAGAGACGGCAGCCATGTGAAAAATATACTTCGGCAGACATTGACCAAGAAACACAAGAGCGCCAGCGTGAGGGTGGAGACGAGGGCCAACGAATAATACGCCTCGATATAGGCGGATAAAGCGTCATCGGCTGCCGCTGTAAACATGGCGACGAATATCGCCACAATCGGCAGCACAATCCGCATCTGCCGCCATGATTGCGCTTTCTGTAAAACAGACGTCAGTTTCGTCTTGCGCCTCATCAGCGCCGTGCGTACGGATGGCGATATTTCTTCCTGTAAAGCCGTATTCAGGAAAAACGCATTCACCTTTGCCCGCATATCGTGCCCTTGCTCGGTCAAACGGTTCAAGCTGTGCAAGAGCGGGAATTTGCCATTGGCGTTGTCAGATAAAACTTCCGCCGCATTGATGCAGTCATAAACCCACTCCAGCTCGTCCGTGCTCATACGGTGGAGAACTTCGCGGCTCTCGTGCCAGCGGAAATAAGACGCCCATTGCGCCCATACGATGATATTTGAAATATACCGATCGCGCAGAAAATCCAAAAAATCCCAAGCAATATATTCCGATTCGCCCAAAGGCAGCCGGTCCAATAAAGCGCGGATGTCGGGCCAGGAGCGTTCCAACGCCTCACTTTTCCCTTCATCTTGAATGCGTCCGATTTCCGCCAAAATATAATCCGCATCTACGCCATCGTATCCATGGTATGAATAAGCCTCGGCAGTTGCGCCGCTATATCCGTAGGGGTCGTCTGAAACATCAGTTTCTTCAATATGGTCTGTTTCTGCGTCTTTCCATGTATCGTGCGGATAGGCTTGGGTCGACTCATATGCCGCCGCCCCGTCAACATATTCAGTCTGTGCTTCATCAAGGTCGTCTGAAACATCCGCCTCATCGTTATCGGCATGATCCCAAGACCAATCGTCTGCGTCCTCTTCCTCGTCGATGTAGGGCGCACGCGCCAAAGCCTCATCAAATGCCTCGCGCAGCCGCTGATATCCCTCCGCGTCATCGTCCGGACGTGTCGATTTCAACAGCTTCGCATAAGCGCGCCTGATGGCCCGTTCGTCACCGGTAGGCGCAATGTGCAGAATTTCCCAGCAATCCATAGATTTCCTTGTTGTGGTATGAGCAGCGGCAAGTCATAAAGTATACAGCCTGACTTGGTTCAAATTCAAAGGAAACGATACCGATATCGGCAGAACACAACGCCACTTGCCTTCAAAATATAGTGGATTAACTTTAAACCGGTACGGCGTTGCCTCGCCTTAGCTCAAAGAGAACGATTCTCTAAGGTGCTGAAGCACCAAGTGAATCGGTTCCGTACTATCTGTACTGTCTGCGGCTTCGTCGCCTTGTCCTGATTTAAATTTAATCCACTATACCGTTAAAAAGGTCGTCTGAAACCCGATTCCGTTTCAGACGACCTTGTTATTCAAATCCCGTTATTCGTATTTTTCGCAACGGATGGCAGAGTCTTCGCAGAACATCGCCGAAGTTTCCGCATTGCAGGCAGTGCGGACGGCGCGGCGCGCTTCCCATTCGTTTTTCCCCGAAGCCTCAAACAACTTCTGGAACGGCTTGACGCTGCACACATAAACCCGATTCGGGTTGTACTATTTTGACTTGGAAAGGCGTTTTTCCAATTTACTGATACGGGCTTCCAAAGCCGCTATCCGCTCATCCTCTCCGATGCCAGAACGCGCCTCCTGTACGGCAATCAAAGCCTCAATACGTGCCAGATCCGCAGCTAACCGCGCCAGTTCCGTTCCCATCTCAGCCTGTGCTGATTCCAACCGAGCCTGTTTGGCAGCCAAAGCCGAACTCTGAACATCCCGTTCGGTAACCGAAGCCGCATTGACAGCAGGCAAAACAGCGGCAAGCAACAGGGCAAAGAAAGATTTTTTCATGGTATATCTCTACGACAGTTAAAAAAACGGCATATTGTATAGTAAGTCCACTTTAAATCAGCCGGCATTACCCCGCCTTGTCTGGATTTAAAGAAAATTTACCGAAACGCAGACAGAAATGCGACAAAGATGCCTCTCCCCACCGAAGCTCCTTTTCAGACGACCTTATACCCATTTCAAGCAAAAAACGTTAAAATTCCGCCATTCACCTATCCGACAGCAGCAAAAACATGAGCGCACAAATCCTCGCCGTCGCCAACCAAAAAGGCGGCGTCGGCAAAACCACCACCACCGTCAACCTCGCGGCATCGCTTGCCTCCAAAGGCAAACGCGTCCTCGTCATCGACCTCGACCCGCAAGGCAACGCCACCACAGGCAGCGGCATAGACAAAGCCCGCCTTGAAGAAGGCGTGTACCAAGTCGTATTGGGCGATACCGACATCAAGACTGCCGTCGTCCGCAGCGGAGACGGCAGCTACGACGTACTCGGCGCAAACCGCGCGCTTGCCGGTGCCGAAATCGAGCTGGTGCAAGAAATCGCCCGCGAAATCCGCCTCAAAAACGCCCTGCAAACCGTCGAAAACGACTACGACTTCGTCCTCATCGACTGCCCCCCTTCGCTGACCCTGCTCACGCTCAACGGACTCGTCGCCGCCAACGGCGTCATTGTGCCCATGTTGTGCGAATACTATGCCCTCGAAGGTATCTCCGACCTCATCGCCACCGTGCGCAAAATCCGTCAGGCAATCAACCCGCGCCTCGACATCACCGGCATCGTCCGCACCCTCTACGACAGCCGCAGCCGCCTCGTCGTCGAAGTCAGCGAACAACTTTTCCAACATTTCGGCAACCTGATGTTCCAAACCGTCATCCCCCGTAACGTCCGCCTTGCCGAAGCCCCCAGCCACGGCATGCCCGCGCTCGCCTACGATGCCAACGCCAAAGGCACCAAAGCCTACCTCGCCTTGGCGGAAGAACTGTTGGAGCGTACTAAAGGTTGATTGAGTCTGGAAGATAAAAAGGTCGTCTGAAAACTTGATTTCCAAGTTGAACTGGCCCCCAAATCTTGGACACTCATAAAAGCCTATTCAGGCGCTCTGTGCAAGCTGGGTTCTGTATGCGACAGGACTCAGCTTTTTCAATTTCAAACTGCAACGCTCCCGGTTGTAGTAATCCATATAGTCATCTATCTGCTTCATCAATTCATCTACCGTCAATTCACCTGCGTTATAGAAACACTCCGTCTTCAACACCGCAAAGAAGCTTTCCATCGGCGCATTGTCCCAACAGTTCGCCTTACGCGACATGCTTTGAACCATGGAATGCTCCGCAAGCAATTCCCTATACCCCGCCGTACGGTACAGCACACCTTGGTCCGAATGAAGCATCGTTCCTTTATCAGTCAGACGGGGTGCGGCTTTTTCGAGCATTTCCTTCACCATTTCGCTGTCGGCTCTGCGGCTCATGGCGTAGGCGACGATTTCCCGGTTGAACAGGTCCAAGATTGGCGAGAGGTACAGTTTGCCGTCCTTCCCTTTGAGTTCGGTAACGTCGGTCAGCCATTTTTCGTTGGGCTTTCGGGCTTTGAACCGGCGTTTGAGGAGGTGTTCCGATATCTCGCCCATGGCGGGATGGCGGTAGGCTTTTTTCGCCCGTATGAGGGCTTTCAGTTCCAACTGCTTCATCAACCGCGCCGCTTTTTTGCGGTTCCAACCCAATGCGGCGGCAATG
This sequence comes from uncultured Neisseria sp., assembly GCA_963456805.1. GTDB lineage: Bacteria > Pseudomonadota > Gammaproteobacteria > Burkholderiales > Neisseriaceae > Neisseria. The sequence continues at coordinate 10,133 of CAUOMQ010000096.1, forward strand.
CGCCTTTGTCCGTATCGCCCTTTATGCCGTTCGTAGATTTCGGCGATAAGGGCTTCGTCGGGGTAGGGTCGGTCTTGATGGTGGTAGTAAAAGCTGCTTTTGGGTAATTGTGCGATGTGCAGCAGGTATTTGAGCGGGTGTTGCGCCCTCAGTGTGCGGACGGTTTGGCTTTGTCCTTTGCGGTCCGCTTTTGGCTGAGGGCTTTTATAGTCAATTAAAAACAAAATAGCACAATACTCAACTTTGAAGGTCAAACCATG
>CAUOMQ010000097.1:0-10181 GCA_963456805.1 uncultured Neisseria sp.
TCGGTTCCGTACTATCTATACTGTCTGCGGCTTCGTCGCCTTGTCCTGATTTAAATTTAATCCACTATAAAAGTTTAGACGGGTCGGGTATCTTGCTGGTGTGTCCAATGCGGAGTATTCTGTTCGGGCAAAAGAAGCACGTCGTCGGTCAATTGTCAGCGCGTCCTAACATCACGGCGGTTTTCGTAAAAACCATGTAAACAAACGGCGCATTTTTGCCCAATATAAAGGATATTGATAAAATGACCCGTCCCTGCCGATGGCAGCAGCAGATTCCTCTGCCGCCAAAAGGTCGTCTGAACGGCATCATCAATATAGGTATCTCATGAATAAGAACACTCAATACGGCAAAGGCCTTTTCGGCTTTTTCTTCGGCCTCATCCTCGCCACCGGCGTGATCGGGGGCATCCTGTATTTTCTGAATCAAGACACCCCGAACGCCTTCAAGGGCGCGACCGAGCCTCAAAAACAGCAAACCGAGCCTGAAATCCTCAAGCCGCAGGAAAAATCCAAACCTGAATCCAAGCCTGAGACTGAAGAGCAGCCTGTCGTCGTTCCCGTAGAGAAAGAGCGTCCGGCAGAAGAAGCCAAGCCCGAACAGAAACGCAGCGAAGCCGACGACGATGCGGCAGCCAAAGAAAAAGAACGCGCAGAAAAAGAAGCGAAAGAAAAGGCAGATAAAGCCAAAGCCGAGAAAGAACGCGCGGACAAAGAAAAAGCGGAAAAAGAGCGTGCCGTCCATGAAGCAGAAGACGAAGCCCGCGAAGCAGAAAAAGCCTTGCGTGAAGCTGAAAAAGAAGACAAAGAATCTGCCGAACGCGAGTTGAGACAAAAACTCGCCGAGAAAAAGGCAGAGCTTGCGAAAAAACGCGCAGAAAAAGAAAAAGCCGACAAAGAAGCCGCCGATAAAACCAAAAAGGCAGCCGAGTTGACGGATAAACAAAAAGCGCGCGCCGAGCGCAAACTTGCCGAGAAAAAAGCGGCAGAGAAGAAAGCCGCCGAAGCCAAGAAAACCGAAACGGCCAAAACCAACAAACCGACCCCCGAGCAAATCCTGAACAGTGGCAGCATCGAAAAAGCCCGTCAGGAAGCAAATAAAGGCGCGGCGAAAGAAGCGAAGAAAGCCGAAGCGGACAAACAAACCGCTAAAGCCGACAATGCCAAAGCCGAAGCCAAAACTTCAGAAGGCGGTAAGAAAGTCATCCTGCAAATGGGTTCGTACGCCGACCGCAACAGCGCCGACGCGCAACGTGCCAAACTCGCCATGCTGGGCATTTCGTCCAAAGTGGTCGAACGCACCAACGGCGACAAAACCGTTTACCGCGTACAAAGCAACAGCATGTCGTCTGAAGCCGCAAAAAACGTTCAGAAAGACTTGCAAAAACACAATATCAACAGCCTGATGCGTTCGGCTCAATAAGGAGGCAGCAATGAAACGGACAACCAAACCGGCAGCCGTCCTCCTCAGCCTCGCGCTTGCCTTTTCCGCAAGCGCGCAGGCTGCGGTCGAAGGTGTGGATTACACGGTTTTGAACAAACCGATTCCGCAACGAGACGCATCCAAAATCGAAGTTTTGGAATTTTTCGGCTATTTCTGCATACATTGCCAAAACTTTGATCCCGTCTTGCTGTCATACAGCAAAACTTTCCCGAAAGACGTTTACCTGCGTACCGAACATGTCGTCTGGATGCCTGAAATGCTGGGCTTGGCGCGGGTTGCCGCGGCGGTTAACGCTTCGGGTTTGAAGTATCAGGCAAACCCCGCTATTTTCAAAGCCGTACACGAGCAGAAAATCAATTTGGCGGATACCGCCACTTTCAAAAGCTGGGCGGCGGCACAAAAAAGCTTTGACAGCAAAAAACTGATTGCCGCATACGACGCCCCCGCCAGCCTCGCAGCCGCTAAAAAAATGCAAAGCCTGACCGAGACTTACCGTATCGACGGCACGCCGGACGTCATCGTCGGAGGCAAATATCGGGTCATATTCAGCAGCGATTGGGCGAATGGGCAGAAAATCATAGGCGAGCTGATTAACAAAGTCCGCCAAGAGCGTTCCGGCAAAGCTGCGCGCTGACGGAATTTAGCCAGACAGTTTCGGAATGACCGCAAAAGATAAGGCGGTTTCCGAACTGTCTGTTTGTTTTGGGCGGCGTAAAATCCATAAAAACGATACTGCTGAGGGATGGGGTAAACACCGCCATACCGCAGCAGTTTTCCGATTTCGATACCGCTTCATCCTGAAATCCAGACGGGCAAACGTCGTCTGAAAACCAAAAAAGAAAGCAATATGGACATTTTGACCTTATTAAAAGCCCTGCTTATGGGCATTGTGGAAGGCTTGACGGAATTTCTGCCGATTTCAAGCACCGGCCACTTGATTGTATTGGGCGACTTGCTCAATTTCCACAGCAACGGCAAAGTATTTGAAATCGCCATCCAACTGGGCGCGGTGCTTGCCGTGATTTTTGAATACCGTCAACGTTTCACCTCCGTTTTGTCCGGATTGGGCAAAGACCGTGCCGCCAACCGCTTTGTGCTGAACCTTGCCATCGCGTTCGTGCCTGCCGCTTTGATGGGATTTCTGTTTAGAAAACAAATTAAATTATATCTATTTAACCCAAAAACCGTGGCTATCATGCTGGTGTTGGGCGGGCTCTTTATTCTGTGGGTCGAAAGACGCCAAAGCAAAGTCAAACCGAAAGTCAAAAGTGTGGATGAAATGCGTCCGATTGACGCACTTGTGGTCGGCTGCGCCCAAGTGTGCGCGCTGGTGCCGGGGACTTCGCGTTCGGGCAGTACGATTATGGGCGGTATGCTGTGGGGCATTGAGCGCAAAGCCGCGACCGAATTTTCTTTCTTCCTCGCCGTGCCGATGATGATTGCCGCCACCGGCTATGATGTATTCAAACATTACGAACTCTTCACGTTGCAGGATATCGGGCTGATTGCCGTCGGTTTTATCGCCGCCTTCTTGGCAGGTTTCTTAGCGATTAAATCGCTGTTGAAATTCGTGTCCAGTAAAAACTATGTTCCGTTTGCCTATTACCGCATCGTCTTCGGCGGATTGATTCTGCTGACTTCGCATATGGGCTGGGTCAAATGGACTGCATGATGTTAAAAGCAGGAATAAGCTGCCCATGATAAAAGGTCGTCTGAAAACCTCGAAAACAAGGTTTCAGACGACCTTTGATTTATCCAGATACACCATATCGCAATAGATTCAAGCAGCGTAGGTGATTCGTCCTGTCAAATCCAGATGCAGGAATGAAAGTTCCGGATTGTCGGTTTAACGCAGGGGTCGTCTGAAAAACCATCGTTTAAGGTTTTTCAGACGACCTTTTGATAAGAACTTCAGACAGGATTATTCGATGATTTCGGTGAAAACGACGGTTTTGCCACCGCGGGTAAGCGTGGCGAAGCCGTCCTGAAGCTGCCATATTGTGCTTGCGTTGCGGTATTCCGTGGTTTTGGTCATCGAATGGGTTTGCGTTAGTTTTTCGACCGTACTCCCCTGACGCAGTTCGACCGTCATCGGGCTGTTGCTGTTGACGTAGATGGCGGAGATGCGGCTGCCGTCGGCGGCTTGGTAGCGGATGGCGTTGTTTTGCGCTTCGGCGACGACGGCGAGAGGGGCATCGGGGCGGACGGCTTTATACGAACCGCAGGCGGTACACAGTCCGAGCAACAGCAGGAGGGCGTATCTCTTCATAGCGTCTCAATAATGGTGGTGGGGAATGTGGCCTTCGAGATGGTAACGCGTTCCGCAGTAGGGGCATTCGATGTCGCTGTCGGACTGAATCGGGAGGAAGACGCGCGGATGACCGTTCCAAGTTTCGTGGTTGGGACCGGAGCAGTGCAGCGGCAGGTCTTTGGGGTAGATAATGACGGTTTCGGTGTTTGCGTTCATGATTTTTCCTTGGTAAGTCCAGTCTTATTGTACGATATATCGCCTGCTTGTGCAGCGTAAAAGGTCGTCTGAAAATAGGTTTTGGTTTGATAATGCTTTGGTTATAATGCGGTTTTTATGATGAATCGGCTTTAAATCACTTTATTTTCAGGCAGGCTTTAACATGACGACACTTTTTCGGCAGGATGATTTGAACCCTCAAGACGCCGCAGAATTTCTCTACACATTGAGCGCGGCGTATTTGGATTATACGGATGCCGCAGGCGATGAGGAAATGCGGTGTTTGAACGACGAGCAGCACACACTGACGGCTTACTGCTATTTGGACAGCCAAGTTCAGGAGGGCGGTTTTGTGCAACTGATTGCGGCGGGTTACGGCGAATATGTGTTCCATAACCCCGTCGCCGACAGCCTGCGCCGCTGGCGGATTAAACCGACGCCTAAGATTTTGGATAAGGCAAAGGCTTTATACGAGCGGGACGGCGCAAAAATCGAGGAAATGGCGGACAGCGGGGCATCTTTGGATAAGATTCGTGCCGAATTTCCGGATTTTGAGGAATTGGACGGCGAATATTACGAAATCGCGGATGACGATATGGCGGCGGCTGTGGCGTATGTGTTGGCAAATTGGGAGAAGTTTACGGAGATCGCGGATTGAGTGAACGTTATAGTGGATTAACTTTAAACCAGTACGGCGTTGCCTCGCCTTGCCGTACTATCTGTACTGTCTGCGGCTTCGTCGCCTTGTCCTGATTTAAATTTAATCCACTATAAGAAATATTGAACGGATTTCCCTGTTTGGGCGATCGATAGCAAAAGGTCGTCTGAAAACCTGATTCGGTTTTCAGACGACCTTAAGCGTAATGCCGTTCTTCGCCTTTGCCATCCACATTCTCGGCGCAGCGTTTGCAGATAGTCTCATGACCTGCGACTGTGCCGATGTCGTGGGTGTAGTGCCAGCAGCGTTCGCATTTTTCGCCGTCGCTGGCTTTGGCGGTAACGGCAAGTTCGCTGCCGGTTTTGACTTCGGCTTTGGATACCAAGAGGGCAAAGCGCAATTCTTCACCCAAGGCGTTCAGGTAGTCGGCGGTGGCTTCCGGCGCGGTGATTTCGGCTTCTGCCTGCAAGGACGAACCGACGGTTTTGTCGGCGCGCAAAGGCTCGATGGCGGCGGTTACGGCTTCGCGGGCTTCGCGGACTGCCGTCCATTTTTTCACCAGTTCGGCTTCGGCTTTTTCGTTGATGGGCGGGAACTCGTGCCAAGTGTGGAAGAGGACGCTGTCTTCTTCGCCGCCGCCGATGATGTCCCATGCTTCTTCGCCGGTGAAGCACAAAATCGGTGCAATCAAGAGAACCAGGCTGCGCGTGATGTGATACAGGGCGGTTTGCGCGCTGCGGCGGGCGTGGCTGTCGGCTTTGGTGGTGTAGAGGCGGTCTTTCAGGATGTCGAGGTAGAACGCGCCTAGGTCTTCCGAGCAGAAGGCGACGATGTCTTTCACGGCGAAGTGGAAGGCATAGCGCGGATAGAAGTCGCCCGCCAGACGCTCTTGCAGCTGACGCGCCAATACTAAGGCGTAGCGGTCGATTTCGACCATGTCTGCCTGCGGTACGGTGTGTTCGAACGGGTCGAAATCGCTGAGGTTGGCAAACAGGAAGCTCAAGGTATTGCGGATGCGGCGGTAGCTTTCGGTGACGCGTTTGAGGATTTCTTTGGAAATCGCCAATTCGCCGCTGTAATCGGTGGATGCCGCCCACAGGCGCAGGATGTCCGCGCCGAATTCGTTATAGACTTCTTGCGGCGCGACGACGTTGCCGATGGATTTCGACATTTTGCGGCCGTTTTGGTCAACCACGAAACCGTGGGTCAGAAGCTGTTTGTACGGGGCGCGGCCCATGGAAGAGGCGCAGCCGGTCAGCATGGAGGATTGGAACCAGCCGCGGTGTTGGTCGCTGCCTTCGAGGTAGAGGTCGGCGGGCCAGTCCAATTCTTCGCGCTGTTTCAAGACGGAATAATGGGTCGAACCAGAATCGAACCATACGTCCATCGTGTCGGAAAGCTTGTCGTAGTTTTCGCAGTCTTCTGCGCTTAACAATTCGCTTTTATCGAGTGAGAACCATGCTTCGATGCCTTTTTCTTCGATACGTTGTGCTACTTTCTCCAAAAGTTCGGCGGAGTTCGGATGCAGCTCGCCCGTTTCTTTGTGAACGAAGAAGGTCATCGGCGTGCCCCAGTAGCGTTGGCGCGAAACGACCCAGTCGGGGCGGCCTTCGATCATGGCTTCGAGACGCGCGCGACCCCAAGACGGGAAGAATTCGGTGTCGTCCACGGCTTTGATGGCTTTGTCGCGCAGGGTTTTGCCGTCGCTTCCGGCTTTGTCCATGCCGATAAACCATTGACCCGTCGCGCGGTAAATCAGCGGGGTTTTGTGGCGCCAGCAGTGGGCGTAGCTGTGTTCGATTTTGCTGCTTGCCAAGAGGTTGCCGGTTTCTTCCAGCCATTGCAGGATGACGGGATTCGCTTCCCAAACGCTCATGCCTGCGACGCGCGGCGTTTCGCTGATGTATTTGCCTTCGGCGTTGACGGGGTTGTAAAGCTCGATGCCGTATTTGTTGCAGACGGCGTAGTCTTCCAAACCGTGCGCGGGGGCGGTGTGTACCAAGCCCGTACCGGCGTCGGTGGTAACGTGTTCGCCGTTGAGCATGGGAATATCGCGTTCGAGGAACGGATGATTCATGTGCAGGTTTTCCAGCTTGTCGCCGGTGGTTTCGGCGAGGACGTTGAGGTAGTCCCACGGGGAGGCTTCGTACTCTGAAACGAAGCCGTAGCGTTTGAGCGCGTCTTCTGCCAAATCTTTCGCCAGCACCAATTTGCCTTTGGGCGTATCGATTAATTGATACACCACGTCCGCACCCGCAGACACGGCTTGGCTCGCGGGTAACGTCCAAGGCGTGGTCGTCCAGATGACGGCAAACGCTTTGCCTTCGATACCTGCCAAACCGAATGCGGCGGCAAGCGCGGCGGTGTCTTTAAACGGATAGGCAACGTCAATCGCAGGCGATACTTTGTCTTTGTATTCCACTTCCGCTTCCGCCAGCGAAGAACCGCAGTCCAAGCAGAACTGAACCGGTTTCGCACCACGGTAGAGATAGCCCGATTTGTAGATTTCGCCGAGCATACGCACGGTATCCGCCTCAGTTTTGAAATCCATGGTCAGGTAGGGGTTGTCCCAGTCGCCCAACACGCCCAGACGGATGAAGTCTTTTTTCTGGCGGGCAACCTGTTCGGCGGCATATTCGCGGCACAATTCGCGGAAACGCGCTTTGGGCATATCTTTGCCGTGCAGCTTTTCCACCATCACTTCGATGGGCAGGCCGTGGCAGTCCCAGCCCGGCACATAAGGCGCGTCGAAACCGGCTTGGGTTTTGCTGCGGATAATGATGTCTTTGAGGATTTTGTTGACGGCATGACCGATGTGGATGTCGCCGTTGGCATACGGCGGGCCGTCGTGCAGGATGAATTTCGGACGGCCTTTGGCGATTTCGCGCAGTTTTTGATAGCGTTTGTGCTCGTACCAGCTTTTCAGCCACGCAGGCTCGCGCTTGGCAAGGTTGCCGCGCATCGGAAACGGGCTTTCGAGCAGGTTTACGGTTTTGCTGTAATCGGTCATGTTGTGATTCTCTATGGTTTCGGTATTTCGGTTTCAGACGACGTTTCGCTAAGGTCGTCTGAAAAAATGCAAAGGGCTATTGTAGCCGAATTGTATTGTTTTTATAAGGGGTTTGGGTATGCGGGATGGTGGCGGACAAAGAGAAAGGTCGTCTGAAAACTTGTTTTGTCGAAATGTGACCTATCTGTTTTCAGACGACCTTCCTTATACCTGTTTACACGCTTTCTTCACAACAAACCTTCCGCTTTGACCCACGCCAAAATATCGGCTTCTACGGCTTCGGGCGAACCGGGGTTGTCGATTTTGACGCCGTATTCGTCTGCGCCGAGTTCTTCCAGGATTTCCAGTTGCGAATCCAGCATCCCCGCCTTCATGTAATGCCCTTGGCGCGCCATCATGCGCTCGAGGTTGATGGCTTGCGGCGGTGTCAGGTGGATGAAGGCGGTTTTACCTTGTGCGCCGCGCAGGATGTCGCGGTATTGGCGTTTCAAGGCGGAGCAGGTAACGATGGTGTATGCAGCGCCGCTTTGCGCCTGTTCCGTCATCCAGTCGCGCAGGTTGCGCAGCCACGGATAGCGGTCTTCGTCGGTCAGCGGGATGCCCGCGCCCATTTTGTCGCGGTTGGCTTGGGTGTGGAAATCGTCGCCTTCGGCGTAGGGGCATTGGTTGAGGTGTTTTTGCAGGGACAGGGCGGCGGTGGTTTTGCCGCAGCCGCAAACGCCCATCATCACAAAATGCGTCGTCATGTTCTCTTCCTTTGTTGGATTTGAAAAATATAAGGTCGGACAGACGGTTTCAGCGTCTCAAAACCGTTTTCAGACGACCTCAAACCACGGCAAACAGCAGCGCCGACACTGAAAAACCGATGGCGGCAATCAGCGTTTGGTTGACCGTCCATGTTTTCAGCGTGGTCGGTACGTCCATATCCAAAAGGCGGCCGACCAGCCAGAAGCCCGAGTCGTTGAAGTGGCTGCAACCGACCGAGCCTGCCGCGGTTGCCAAAACGACGCAGGCGAGTTGCCAGTCGTTGAATCCTGCGGCGGCAACGGCGGGCGCCATCAATGCGGCGGCGGTGGTCAGCGCGACGGTTGCCGAACCTTGCGCGATACGCAGCGCCAATGCCACCAAGAAACAGCCCAACAATACGGGTATACCCAAATCCGCCATGCTGTCCGCCAACGCCTGACCGATGCCCGATGCGCGCAACACGCCGCCGAACATCCCGCCCGCGCCGGTAATCAAGATAACCGAACAAACGGGAGCGAGTGCGCCGTCCACCGTTTTCTCCAGCGCGCTTGCTTTTTCGCCGCGTTTTCTGCCCAAAACATAAAGCGCCACCAAAACCGAAATCAGCAGCGCGACAGGGGTCGAACCGATCATGCGCGCCACCTGTACCCAATGTTCGTCCGCGCTGACGACTTTTTCACTGATTAAGGTGGACAGCCCTGTGTTCATAAAAATCAACAGCATAGGAATCAGCATAATGCCGACCACGGTCGAAGCCTTGGCAGGCGTTTGCGGCCGGTCGTTGTCCACCGCGCCGCCGCTGAGCAAGTCGGGAACGGGAACGCGGATGGTGCGTCCTAAAACCTTCCCAAGCAGATAACCGCTGACATACCAAGTGAACATGGCGACGGGCAATCCCAAAATCAGCACCTGCCCAATGTTCGCCGAATAAAATTCCGAAGCCGCAATCGGACCGGGGTGGGGCGGCAGGAAAACGTGCATCACCGAAAACGCGCCGATAGACGCCAGAGCATAAGGCAATACGTCCTGCTTCATGCGCCGCGCCGTCGCGAAGACAATCGGCAGCATCACCACCAATCCCGCATCAAAGAAAATCGGGAAACCGAAAATCAGCGATGCCACGCCCAAAGCAAACGGCGCACGTTTTTCGCCGAACATCCGAATTAACGCATCCGCCAGCGACTGCGCCCCGCCCGAAGTTTCCACCAGCCGCCCGAGCATCGCGCCCAAACCGACCAGCAAAGCCACGCTGCCGAGCGTACCGCCGAAGTTTTTCAGTAGGACATCGTTCACAATCTTATCCATCGGCAGCCCCGTCGCCACCGCCGTCAGCAGGCTCACCGACACCAGCGTCAATAGCGCATGGACACGCAGTTTCACAATCAACAGCAAAATCAGCACAATCGCCATCGCCGCAATACCCAGCAGCCAGCCCGCGCTCAAAGTCTGAGTCCAACCATCCATTTTGAAGCCTTTCTTTGTAATCAGAATACAAGGTAGTTAATGTTTTTCAAACGTATTAAATCAACCATAGCACGATTTGCAACGGGGCGGTATGGCGGGTTTTTGAGGCTATAAGCGTCTAATTTTTTGATGAATTTTAATGATGAATGAGAAGTAAAATAAAGGGCGGAAAAGACAAGGTCGGATGGGGTGTCCGATAAGGCGGAGAGGTCGTCTGAAAGTTTCTTTATCGGGTGTCGAACATGAAATATTATGCAAAAAAGGTCGTCTGAAACTTTCAGACGACCTTAAGTTGGGAAAAATCCGATATGTGGGTTGGGACGTATTCAAGGATGTGGGTTTGTATAGTGGCTTAACTTTAAACCAGTACGGCGTTGCCTCGCCTTAGCTCAAA
>CAUOMQ010000098.1:0-10167 GCA_963456805.1 uncultured Neisseria sp.
AATTTATACTCATATCTTTATGTGAAAAATGTTTATTCCTAATATCTCTAGAATGAGTAAATATCTTTTCAATCAATTCAATATCAGCCACTTTACAACTAACTCCATATTTTTTCATTTCTTTAAACTCTAACCTTGAAAAACTATTTGCCTCCTGAAGAAATGAAAAATACATATTAAAGCAACCAGAAAGTATTATTTCTTTTGCATCATCACTTAAATCTTCAATTTGCATTGAAGAAAGTCCATTTTTAATCTGATTTAACTGTGTTTTAATTTCTAGATTGGAAGATATTTTAGTTTGAAGGCTTTTAATTTTTTTATCTCCTTCAAATGGCATTTCATCGTATTTTGGTAAAAATTTATGTTTAGGGACTATACTATTATTACTACCATCTTCGTCATCATATTGATACTCAAAATCAGATGTTTTAAATCCAACTTCTTCTACTTTAATTTTAAAATTTTCCACCTTCTTTAATTCCTCTAGTTGATTAGACTTTTTTAGATGACTAATTAAAGATTCCAAATCTAAATATATTTTCATTTTTATCCTCAAAATTATTTATGTAAAAGATTAAATTATTCCCCAAACAACTCCACAACATACTCCACACTCCTATTCCGTTTCCCCAGCAACTCCGGCTGGCAAATCTCTACCAACGAGCAGGCTTTGCAGCGTTTGCCGTAGTCGGGCGGCGGGGTTTGGCCGCTGTTTAGAAGTTCGTGCACGGCGGCGATGGTGGTGAGGGTTTGGGCGCGCAGGCCGTCTGAAAACGTGACAGAAACGCGGTGGCGGGTTTGCATATACCACAGCGCGCCCTCAGAGACGGTTTGCCCTGTCATTTCTTCCAAGCACAAGCCTTGGGCGCAAAGTTGGATTTCGTCCATTGGGTCAGGTTTGGGCTTGCCGCGTTTGTATTCCACGGGTTTCAGACGGCCTGTTTTCGTGTCCACTTCCACCAAATCCAACACGCCGCTGATGCCCAGTTTCTCCGCAGAAACATGCACCGTCCGCTCAAAACGCACGCCCTTGCGCGTTTCCGGCTCGCCCGAATCCACCCGCTCATGCAACGCCTTGCCCTGCGCGGTCAAATAGTTCTCCGCCCACGCCTGCTCGTTGTGAATCAAGGCACATTGACGTGGACAGAAGGCGTAGTGTTGCAGGGCGGAAAGGGGAATCAGGCGCGTGTCCTGATTTTCCCCTTGGGTTTCGGTTAAAAGTGCGGTCATCTTTTTAAGCGTTTTTACAGCAATTCTTCTACACTCACGCCATTTAGGTCGTCTGAAACCACGCTGATGTTGTAATCGCCAAAACCGCTTGAGGGCGTACCTGATTCGCCGTTTACGCGTTCGACTTTTACGGCGTCAAACAGTTTATGTGCAGGCTGGCTGCCGAGTGCGCTATCGTGTTTGAAAACAATCAATTTGCGTGCTGCCATTTCGCCACGGGCGGCGGAGCGGTCGTGTTCAAACATCAGCGTCAGGGCTTGCCAGAGTTTGGCTAAGTCATCGTCTGAAAAACCGGTTTTGGCGGCAAGGTTGGCGGAGATAAAGCCGTGCACACGGTAGAGCGCGTAAGGGACGATGTATTTGCGCCCCATTGTGCGTTCTTTTTCTAAGTCTTTTTCATTGGTTACCGCCATGCGGGTGATGGAAACCTCCAGCGGCACAATCGGGTCGATGGATTGGGCGAACGCCAGTTGCACCGGGCCGCGCACTTGTCCGCTGTTGACTTCGGTGGTCATCACGGCGCCGAAGGTGCGGATGTCGAAGAAGTTTTTGCACATCCACGCGGTAATGTCGCGGGCTTTGGCTTCGTCTTTTGGCAGTTTTTTTTCTTTAGTATTTGGTTCAATCCCTAAAGCCTCATAAGCGCGTTTGTTTTGCAGGTTTAACACGCTCTTTTCTTTGACGTAGATTTCGTAACCGGCTTCGTTTTCGCTGCTGATTTCGACAAAATTACGGATTTTACGTTTCAGGCAGACATCGGTTACCAAGCCTTTGCTGGATTCGGGGTCAAGGCGCGGCATATTGCCCGCATCGGGATCGCCGTTGGGGTTGCCGTTGGTGACATCAAAAAAGTAAACAAATTCATAGCGGTTTTGAATGGCAGACATTTTCTGGCTCCTTAGTTTTCAATAGTTTCAGCGGTTTCTTTTTTAGCAAAATAGCTTTGTTTTTGATGGTAATAGCCGATGGCGAAGCGGCCTTGCTCGTCAATGCTCAAATGGCGCGGAAAGGTTTCGGGCAGTTCGGCAATGATTTCGCCCAAATCTTTATCCAAATTCACCGCCATACCGACTTTGTCTTTACGCAAGCGCGACAAATGGTATTTTGCACCCGACAAAAGGCGCGGAAAAACCGAAAACGGCACGGCGGAGGCAGAGCCGTAATAGCGGTCGGCGATACCGGCATTTAATTCGCCCAACGCCTGATATTGAATGCGCTCCAACACGGCAAACAGCCGCCCTAAAAGATAGGCGCGATTCGGGCTTTCATTGTTCAAACTCATAGGAACTCCTTCTTCGATAAAATCTTTTCTAAAACGCCGCTCTAATACGGCTTTAATCATTGCCACGCGCAGTCCGTTCACGTCGCCGTCGGCGCGGATTCGGGTAATCAGTTGCGACAGCAAACTTAAGGGATACGGCGTGCCGCAAATCACGGCGCGGGTCATTTCACCTGCCAATATGGGCGAGATATTTTCGCTTTTGCCCAGCACGGCAGTTTGCAATAAGAGTCGCCAAATCGACGGCGGCGTTTTCCACGCGCAAGGCTCAAGGGCTAAATCTTGCCAATGCTGCGCCAAATTTTCCGCCAACTGCCCAAACGTGGTATCCAGCCAAAACCGAACAGAAATCCGCGCGGCATTAGGGGCAAGCCCTAAGATATAAAAACGGGTATTGGGAGAGAGTTCGGGTGCAATTTCTTGCAGCGGACGGCCCTTGCTCATTTCTTCCAATACGTTGAAAACTTTGGCGCTTTCTTGTTCATCATCCGGTGGCGTAAATACATGCGCGAAAAAGCCTTCGGCAGCCTGCGCCGTGGCGCTATCATCCACTTCCGCCCAAAAGACCGTGCTGGCATCGCCGATGGTCAAGCAGTGATTGTTTTCGCGGCGCAACAGATAGTTCAGCGCGGTGGTGTAGGCAAAGGCGGATTGTTGGGAAACAGGCGCATTTGCGCCTTGCTCCTTGCCAAACGAAGCAAAGGCTTCTTTGTTGAACGAAATTATCGAACCGCCGGAGCTTTGCCCGCCAAACACGCCTTTAATCGCCGGATGCAGCCGCGCAATCGGGGCTGTATCGCCACTAATCAAGCACAAGCCCTCAAGCGCCTCGTCGCTTTTCAGGCAGCCTGCCCACAAGGTTTGTGCGGCTTCGCGTTTATGGATAAGTGCGGTCGGTTTTTCAAGAGAAAATGCGATGTTGGCATCGAGCATTTCGGCTGGCAGATTTTCGGCAGCGAAATGTGCAGGCTGCCAGTTTTGCAGAAAACGGCACAAGGCTTGGAGGCCTTCATCTTCGCTGTTTTGCAATAAATCGAGATGGTATTGCTTGAAGGCGTCAAAGGTTTTTTCAGATGATATAAACGAGTTTTCTTTCGCTTCGGCTTTGTTTTTATTGGCTTCCACGCCAAGCGCGTAGGCGGTTTTATCCCACAAAAAATTCGGCTTGATGCCCGATGTGCGTTTTTCAGGGCGCGGCACGCTCATCAGCTTCGGCTGCGGCTTTTTATCGGCAGTCAGATTCGGCACAACAGTTTTCAGACGACCTTCTTTATCCAACACCAAAATCCAACCGATTTTCTCCTCGCTAAAGCCATAAGGCGGCACTTTCGGGTTGCCCATTTCATCGGTTTTTGTTGCCAAACGGCGGTAATAGCGGGCAAGGGATGCAAGAATCATGCTTTCACCTCCTCGGCGTAAAACGGCGGCACATCAATCACGCCGTCTTTCATTTGTGCGCGGAAAAAATGCGGCGTGTTGCCGTGATCAAAATCAATATCGTGCAGCATCCAGCCCAAATCGCGGTTTGCCTCGCTTTCCAATAATGCCGACGGCGGCAGCGGTTCACCCTCGTCAATCAACGCAAAATCGGCAGGAAATTCACGCACGCCCAAACAAGGTTGCTGAAAGCATTGCCCCTTTTTCGCACGGCGTTTAAACATCTCAATATGTTTGGTAACGGTCTCATCCGCCCCCGCTTTTGCCGTCAGCACCGCATGGGCTTCAATCACATAAGCCACGTCTTTAAGCACCGTCGCCGCGCGCTGCTGGCGGTCGTCTTCAATCAGCATATATAAATCGGCAATGCTCTTACGCTTCATCGCGCCGTTGACCTTGCCCGCCGAAATCTTACCACCCAACTCATTGCGCCGCACCGACTCAAACCGAATCGGCTTCAACACATAAATCCGGTCTATCACCCACCGAATCGCCGGCTTCCAATGCACCGCCGCCAAAATCCCGCGCGCCGCCGACGGCGTGATGACATCATAAGACACCCGCTCCACCTTCATCTCCGGACGGGTAAAACAGGCATAATCGCCCCAAATGTGTAGGCGAATTTGGTTCATTTGGTTCTCCTTGTGGTTGTACACACGCCCCTTCATAAAGAAGGGGGCGGATTAGCTGACTAATCTAACTACTTTAGTTTCAATCCACGCACGGTTAAGTGCGAAAAGTTTTCAGATGATGTTCCTAAACGTCTCTCCGTGCAGCCCATTGAGTATGCTCACGGCTAAAAGCATTTTCTGCATCACCTACAAATTTAGAAAACTCATCCTCAGTATTTATTCTGTCTAATTGCTCATGAATAAATCCTATTTCATGAGCTGTTAATGCATAAGAAGCAGAAAGTTCAGTAAACCGTTTTGCTTGCATCCAACTTAAAAGGCTTGCGGCTAGTGTAATAATTACATCGACAGGCAAATAAATAGGATTGATTTCCGTCATTTTTAGTATTGCTAAAACTACCCCAAAGAAATTAGCAATAATTAAGCCCCAGAAAAATAAATTTGCTTTTTTCTTATTAAAGGCTGCTTTTTTAGCATACCAATCCCTCTGATCTTTTATTCTTTTCTCACAGTAATTACCTTTACGATTATCTAAAGATGAAGAGCGCATTTCTTGCATCATATCTGTAAATTGCTCTTGATTAGCATAATCTATCAATTTGCTACAAACATCCTGATTTTGTTCAAAAATCATTTTTAATGATTGTTTAAAATCATTCTTGGCACGCTCATCTTCAGTTTGAAAGGGTTCTGCTCTACTAACGTAACGCCAAGTAATAGTTTTTACCGACTCGGCAACTGCACGACCTGCATACCAATAACGATCTGGTCGAACTCCCCATAGATAAACAGAACAACCTAATGCAGCAATAAGAGCCAATAACTGAAAAACATATACCCACTTATCAGTAATGTTAATAGCCGACAAAACAGCCGCTGCAACAAGTACAACTAAATGAATCTTCAATATTCGAAAAAAATGCTTTTGTGAATCCAACGATAACTTATCTGCAGAACGGTACAGCGCAGGAAAATCTTGTTCTTCCATTGATACCTCCTAAATTTCATAGCCTAAATTTTGATATACGAAATCATTGTAATACCAATTCCCATTATTATTCATTTGATAATTCTCCAAAGCATACGCAATAATTTGAGGAGAAAATGGTACAAAGATAGCACCAACATCCTGAATGATTTTAGGGCAAGTATTTGGATTCATGTAACGAGTGCCATCAAGATTGACGCCGATAATCCGGCAGCCTTTTTCCAAGGCAACTTCCAATTCCCAGCGTACATACTTATGCTTGGATTTTGTATCTTTCCCAATTAAAGAAATAAAAGTTCCAGCCATATTGATGCGCTCTCTACATTTCTTTTTAATATACGCTTCGTTTTCAGAATTAAGCTCCTGAGCTAATTGGCAATCAGCAAAATTAAAATCAATTTTTGAATTATTTTTCCAAGCACACATAAGCCAATAAGAACGAATATCTGTGCTACTGAAACCAACAAATGTTCTAGGTAAACCCATTTTTACTCCTATTATTTAGCGTAATTGCGAATAGCTTGAACAATTGATTCAGTATTCCAACGAATATCTGCAACTGAATTATCAAAAACAACTTTAGAAATTCGTTCTTGTCCGCGAGGAATAATCCCGACAATAGGAATGCCCAACTCTTTTGCCGTTTCTATTTCCCACTTCATCCAATCACTATGGCTTGCATAGATTCCGGCAAGAGCAAGAAGAATATTTGAATTTTTTATTCGCTCTCTCAATCGTTGCTTGATATCAATTGCATTTACAGAATTTATAGGGTTATTTTTAGTAACCTCTTGTGGGTCATAGTAAAAATATCCTCGGTTACTTAATAAGTTATGAAGACTGATAAGATCATTTGAATGATCCCAGGAATGACTAACAAAGATACTATATGTCTTAACCATAATTAGTTCCTTTTATTAATTATCTAAACGTTATTTAGCCACCATATATCCAAAAAGCTCTAATGACTTTGCGGATATATTACTCTCGCATTTCTAAAAAATCAATTTCTAAAGAAGTTAAATTAAATTTTTACAGACCAAAATCAAAAAACCAAACTCTCTCCCTTCAAAAACGCCGTATCCTCCCAACTCAACCCCGCCACGTCATCATACAAATCCAGTCCGATCAGCGTATAAAACTGTTTACCGAAATTTTTCTCGTTAATCGGTTCGATACGTCCTGCTTTATACAAGGCGGCGAGGGCTTTTTCGGGGATTTGGACGGTATAGGGTTGCAGTTTGCGTAAGAGTCCGCCGATGTGGTCGGCGTGGTGCAGGCTGCTAATAAGGTTTTCGGCCTCACCATCGAATGGAATAATCAGCGGCTGCATATGGCTTTCGATCATCCGGAACTTGTCGGCGATGGTTTGGAATGGGAAATCGAGGCTTTGCCCTGTATCGTTGTGCATTTTCAGGATTTTTTTATTGTCCAGTTCGCTGCCTTTTAATTGATAAAGCTCGGCGAAATAGGCGGCGACGGCTTGGGTGGATAAGAGGTCGTCTGAAAAGCTGTCGACGGTCAGGCGCATAACGGCGGCTTGGGCGGCAAGTTCGGGCGGGGCTTTCCATTGTTCTTCGGGGGCGAATATCCAGACAAAGCTGTTTTCAGACGACCTTTTGCCTTCGCGGTTGCAGCGTCCTGCGGCTTGGGCAACGCTGTCTAAACCTGCTTCGGCGCGCATCACCAACGGAAAATCCACATCAACACCGGCTTCGATTAAGGAGGTAGCGATAACGCGGCAGGGTTCGCCGTTTTTCAGACGGCCTCGGATTTCATCGAGCTTTTGGCTGCGGTGTTTGGCACACATTAAGGTGGTCAGGTGGAACGTACCCTCAAGGTGTTTGGCTTGGTCGTACAGGCTGCGGGCGTGGCGTCGGTTGTTGACGATGACGAGCATTTGCGGGCGTTCGCCAAGTTTGGCGAGCAGGTCGGCGTCGGTTTGTGTACCGATGTGTTGCACGGTGGTGCGGCGTAGTTTGTCAAAAAGTGCGGTCGGTTTTGGGGCTATTTCGCGCACGTTTTCAAAGCCGCGATAGAAGCCGTTTTCCGCCTGTACGGCTGGCTGGGTGGCGGTGCACATGACGACAGAACAATGATAGTTTTGCGCCAACTCTTTGATGGCTTGCATGATGGGTAGCAAAAGATTGAGCGGCAGCATTTGTGCTTCGTCGAGGATGATGACGGAGCCTGCGATGTTGTGCAGCTTGCGGCAGCGCGAGGAGCGGTCGGCAAAGAGGGATTCGAAGAATTGCACGGCGGTGGTCACGACAATCGGCGCGTTCCAGTTTTCCGAGGAAAGGCGCAATTTGTCTTTGGTGGCTTCATCTTGCAGTTTACCGTCGTCGAAAGTGCTGTGGTGTTCCAACACGGCTTGTTCGCCCAATTCGCCAAAGGCTTTGCGAAACTCGGCGGCGTTTTGTTCGATGATGCTGGTGAATGGGATGACGTAAATCACGCGCCGCATATCGTGCCGTTTGGCGTGTTCCAGCGCGAACGCCATAGAAGTGAAGGTTTTGCCGCCACCAGTCGGCACGGTAAGCGTGAACAGCCCTTGCGGTTGTGCCGCTTGTTCTACGGCGTAATCGAGAATTTCGCTGCGCAGGCGGTTTAAGGCGGCATTACGTTTTTCGGCTTCGGTTTGATCTGGAGCTTGGGCGATACGTCGTCTGAAATCGTTGATAAATTGATTGAAATTGTGTTGTAAGGCGTTTAACTTGGGATAACCCCCGCGCTCGCTGGCTTTGTTTTCTAGCTTTAAATAAAAGGCTTCGGTGTCAAGATAATCGGCATCCACCAAACAGGAATAGAGCATTCGGGTGAAGAAGGCGTAGGAGAAAAAAGGATGATGCGCGTCGGCTTTGAGTGGCGGTGCGGACAAGTTTTGAGGGAGTTTGATTTCTTGTTGCCACAGGTTATCAAGGGCAGGAATATCTGCGCCAAATTGCAACGCTAGACGCTGTTTTAACGTACGGCGGTTATCGCCTTCGCCGTTTCCATTTGCCAACCCGGCATGATGCCCCGCAATACAAAACGCCATCAGCTTGCCGATAACATTTCCCCAACGCTCGACTGCAATTTTGGCTCCGGCAGTAGCATGATCGACTGATGAGCCACCATGCAATCGATGGTTAAAGGCTTCCGAATATTTCCCTAAGTCATGAAGCTGTCCCGTCTGGCAGGCAATTTCCTGCGCACCGAATACTCGCGCAAACTCCGCCGCCATTTCACCGACATTGACCGAATGGCTTTGTAAGGTTTGCCAGTGTTCGTAAGGTAAGAGATTACCGAGTTCGTCTTGCGCGGAATGGGCGTAGTAAGTTGTCATTTGGATTTCCTTGGGTGTTTTCACGGCTGGGCTATTTCTGTTTTCTGCCATCTGTCTTTGCAAAGACAGGCTGCGGGAGCCCGTTTGTTTTACGGATATGGGCGATGCAGTCGAAACTCACATCGATTCTCCAAATTTAAAACGCGCAAAATTTAACGAACAAGCCATACAAAATGGTTTGAGGTGTTGAAAAATTGAAAATCTGTGGAATGAGGTCGTCTGAATGACGGGGAAAAATATTGTAGATAATTGGGAGTTTATGATGTTATTGTTTTATTTGTTACAATTACCCGAACATAATACAGCATTTGTAATAAATAACAATATCAATTTGACTCTTTGTGAGCAATGGGACAAATCAAAGGTAGCGTGATGATTCAAATGATGCAGATAAACGATGACAGGTTTTCAGACGACCTTTGTCGTATAGATGGGTTAAATTCGGTAGGATGCGGCTGTGCTTGCCTGATTCCGTACCCAAGCCGTTTTGTTTTACTATACAATCATATTGCTGCCGACTGCTTGTTTGCTGCGGTCTGCATCGGCATACGGATAGTGCGGACGCTGTTTGCGTTTTGGAAAATGCGGCAAGATGTTTATTTGCCAGTATTTTTTAAGCATCGGCTGAAGCCTGTATCGGTTTGCCCCAGGTCGTCTGAAATTCCGAAAAAGAAAATTCATGTCAAACACCCCATTCTTCAAAACCGACTGCCCGAGCTGCGGCGCGCCTGTTGAGGCGCATTCCGCGACAGCCGTTACGCTGGTGTGCGGCTACTGCAACAGCATGCTGGTGCGGCAGGATGACAGTATCGTCGATTCCGGACGCGATTCCGCTTTGTTGGAAGATTTCAGCCCGCTGCAAATCGGCACGACAGGGACATACGTTACCCGCCCATTCACCTTGGTCGGACGGCTTCAGGTGCAATACGACGACGGTGTGTGGAACGAATGGTATGCGCTGTTTGATGACGGGCAAACTGGTTGGCTGTCTGAATCCGGCGACCTGTATTCCATGACGCGCTTGGTTGGATCGCCTGAAGTTGTGCCGGACTTTCACGACGTCGTGCCGGGCGGTTGCAATTTCAATTTTCAAAATAAAAACTTTGTTCCGTCGGATAAGCGTGAAATCAGCCTCAGAAAAGCGGCGGCTCAGGGCGAATTGCCGTTTAAGCTGACTGAAGATACGACAAGTAAAGTCATAGACTGGCGATGCTCAGGTCTTTTCCTGACGATAGATTACGGCGATGATCCTCCCGAAATCTATTACGGC
>CAUOMQ010000099.1:0-10063 GCA_963456805.1 uncultured Neisseria sp.
GCTTCAGCACCTTAGAGAATCGTTCTCTTTGAGCTAAGGCGAGGCAACGCCGTATTGGTTTAAAGTTAATCCACTATATTATTCACTAAAAACTTTCTCTTTAAAGGGAGGGGTAGTGATGATGCGGGGAAAATTGAATTTGTTGGCAAATAAAAAGTCGTCTGAAAATTTCAGACGACTTTTTCATGAAGAGTAATCTTAACTGCCGATTAATTTCAAACGTTGACCGGGTGTCACACCATTGGTATTTCGATTCCAGCGGCGGATATCGTTTACATCTACATTGAATCGGTTGGCGATAGTATTTAAAGTATCGCCTCTGCGAACGGTATAAGAAACGTTTCGGATACTGTTTCGAGTTTTGGCGGGCGCTGCGGTCACACGCAACAGCTGACCTTTACGGATGTTATTGCCTTTGATGTTGTTGGCAATAATCAAGTCAGCAACGCTCAAGTTGTAACGTCGTGAGATATTAAACAACGTATCGCCATCGGCTACACGGTGCATGCCCGCACCTGCGGTTTGAGATTGCTGCTGATTACCCGCACGGGCCAAACGTGCCTCAGTGCGGCTTTGTTGTTTGGCGGTATTGGCGGCAATACGCTCGCTACGCGCTTTGACTGCGTCGGACGCAACATTGTGTTCGCTGGCGGCTTGTGCGACTGCTACATTTTCTTCAGTTTGAGTACGAAGATTTGAATCTACCAACGCCATCAGTTCATCGGCTGTTTCAGCAGCTTGCGTCGGAGCAGCTTGAGCAGTAGTCAGCTCAGTAGTTGTATTTGCAGCAGTTTGCTCTACAACGGCAGGCTTGCTTTCAGCTTGAGATAATTGGGCAAACACTTCAGGAATACGCTCTTCTTTGACATTTGCCGATGCCAAATCTGCTGAAGAGTTGGTTTGAACAGTGGTTTCAGGTGTGGTTGCGATGTCTGCTTTGGCAACGGTAATAGGAGTTGCAGAGGCAATTTTGCTTTCTCCGCCAACAGGAGCTGATTGAGCGACAGCAGTTTCGGATACTGCTTTTTTGCCAAGGGCTACATAATCTGTTGGTACTGCTGCAACGGGTTTAATGTTGGCAAAATCCATTGTAGGAATATTTGCTTTTGCCGTTTTGATAGGTGCCATTTCCGGCATATTGGAACGGTAAGTATCCGGTCTGTTATCAACATCGATGAATGAGAGTGTATCAGGTGTCGCCGAATTCGCTGCTTTATTCTTGGCTACCAAAATACTGCGGTCGGAAGACAGGGAGTTATTTCCCAAGCCGTTCAGTCGTTTGATTTCGGCAACGCTCATACCGGTTTCTGCTGCGATGGCGTTCAAGCTGGTATTGTTTCGAGATGTGTATACGTTCCAAGACAACAAAGTATCGGGATTTGCGTTTCGGTAGTTTTTCTCGAAAGAAGCCACAGAATCAACAGGCAGCAACAGGCGGCGATTGTTTTTTGGGATGAATACAGGAGCATTAAATCCCGGATTGAGTGTCAGCAATTCGCTTTCGCTGATGTTGGCGAAGCGGGCGATAGTGCTGTTGTCAATCGGCTTGTCGATGCTCAGGGATTTGAAATACGGCTGATTGTTGATTTCGGTGATATTCATGCCGAAAGTTTGCGGGTTGGCAACGATATTGCGTACGGCCAAGAGTTTGGGAACGTAATTCCGTGTTTCGTCAGGCATGCGCAGATTTTCGTAAATCGGCTCCAAACCTTGCGCACGCGCACGATTGACGGCACGGCCGACATTACCTTCGCCCCAGTTGTAGGCAGCCAGTGCAAGGGACCAGTCGCCGAATAATCCGTGCAGGTATTGCAGGTAATTCAATGCTGCGTCAGTTGCTGCGTAGACATCGTGACGGCCATCATACAAAGGGGTTTTTTCCAAGCCGTAGTGGCGACCCGTTGCAGGCATAAACTGCCACAGACCGGACGCGCCGACATGTGATTTCGCTTTGGTAACGAATGCGCTTTCGATAAACGGCAGCAATGCGATTTCGGCAGGCATATTGCGTTTTCTGACTTCGTTGGCAATATGGTACATATAGGGTTTGCTGCGGGTAATGGTGCGGTCGAAGTAGGCACTATTGGCAGCGAATTTGCTCTCATGGCGGCGAACAAGTTCGGAATTGACCTCGTTCATACGGAAATCCTTGCGCAACGATGCCCAAAGGCTGCCCGTTCCGAAAGTTTGCGCTTTGGCTTGATCCAAAAGAGAGGAATTGAGGCGCATCATTGCCATACCTACTTGATCTGGTGTGGCATTTTGAGCGTATGCTGCGCCGGAAGCTGCGGATAAACTTGAAATGGTAAGTGCGATGGTTTTCAGTTTTGCCATGATGAATCAATAATTATCAATGATATAAGGTTAAATTTAGTCTACCCGATGGTACTGTTTGAAGATGTAGCCGTCAAGGTAAAGGGGGTGAAATTTACATATGCTTGGGTCTTAATGTTAAAATCTGTGGCATAAATACGGCGATTGCATTGTATTTTTCTATCGGACAGTAGAAATGAACGCATGAAACAGTTGATAGGATAACGACTATGGATGTATGGTTTGAAGATACGGCTATGGGGCGTTATGTTGCTCAGAACGAAGCTGCTTTTTTTGAGCGGCATTTGCAATATTTTGACGGACAGACCGTTGTCCAACAGGGCGGCGAATGGCTGAGATCGTCTGAAAACGTGGTTGCCGTTCCCCGCGATGTATTGATGACGGCGGACGCTATGGCTTGGGAAAGTCATTCTATTGATGTGCTGCTGATGCCGCACAGTCATGAAACTGCTGCGCTGACGCAAGTGCTGCATGAAGCGTCCAGGGTGTTGAAACCTGAAGGGCGGTTGGTTTTAACGGGGTTTAATCCGAAATCTTTGTGGTTTTTCAGCAGGTGGTTTGACGGAACGCGCTTGCCTAAAAAGGAGCATTGCCTGACTTTGCCGGCTTTGAAACAGCGGCTGGCGGATTTGGATTTTGAAGTGGAATTCGGAAAGTTTATGGTGTACCTGCCTGCTGTGAATTCGCAAAAGGGGCTGCGGTTTTGGCGTTTTATGGAGAAGGCGGGGGACAGGTGGTGGCCGCAGTGCGCGGCGGTGTATGGCTTGGTTTTGGTCAAACGTATGGCGGGGGTTACGCCGTTGCCGGAGTTTGAAAAAATATTGGGAACGCAGACGGTGGCTTTGGGTGCGGCACGGATTTCGGATTGAGAAATGCGGCGTTGTTAAAACTGGCATGACTGGTTTTCAGACGACCTTTTGAGGCTGAACATTTGAAAACGGGAGGTTTGACTCCATAAATATAGCCTCTTCTATATTTGTCATTCTGCCTTGAATT
The DNA here is from genome assembly GCA_963456805.1 of uncultured Neisseria sp. Lineage (GTDB taxonomy): Bacteria > Pseudomonadota > Gammaproteobacteria > Burkholderiales > Neisseriaceae > Neisseria. Next base: position 3,331 of record CAUOMQ010000099.1, read on the forward strand.
TGTTGCTTTCTGCCTGTAAAGCCGATTGGTTGCAAATTGTCAGGCTGCGTTGGCATCGGTAGAATCTTAGGTCGTCTGAAAAAGGCGATGTTGACTGTATTAGCTTGAGGATAAAGAAAAATGCCGGAATTGCCTGAGGTAGAAACGACGTTGCGCGGTATCAGCCCGCATATTCAAGGTAAAACGGTGGCGGATGTCGTGTTGCGCCAAACCAAGCTGCGCTGGCAGATCAATCCGCAGTTGGCGGAGCTTTTAGCGGGGCAGGAGGTGTTGAGCTGTCGTCGGCGGGCGAAATATCTGATTATCGGTTTTGCAACGGGTATCTTGTTGATTCATTTAGGCATGTCGGGCAGTTTGCGGATTTTTACGGACGGCGATGCGCGGATTGATCATCCTGATAAACATGATCATGTGGACATTGTGTTTGCGGACGGAATAGTCTTGCGCTATCACGACCCGCGTAAGTTCGGTGCGATTTTGTGGTATGAAGGCATTGCCGAGCATCATCCGCTTCTTGAAAAACTGGGCCCCGAGCCGCTTTCAGACGACTTCTCCGCCGAGTATCTATACCAAAAATTTAAAACGCAAAAACGCGCGGTCAAGCTGGCTTTGATGGACAATGCCGTCGTGGTCGGCGTGGGTAATATTTATGCGAACGAAAGCCTGTTTAAATCGGGCATATCGCCACACCGCCCTGCGGACAAGGTTAAGAAAAAAGAATGCGCTGTCTTGGTGGAAACGATTAAAGCGGTATTGCAGCGCGCGATTGAAACCGGCGGCAGCACGTTGCGCGACTTTGTCAACAGCGACGGCAAAAGCGGCTATTTCCAGCAGGAATATACGGTGTATGGCAGGCACAACGAACCCTGCGTCCGTTGCGGCGGTTTGGTGCAGAAGGAAGTTTTAGGGCAGCGCGGGACGTTTTATTGTCCGAACTGCCAAAAATAATGTATGAACCTGTTTTCAGACGACCTCTTTGTCATCTGGGTCGTCTGAAAACGTTATTACTATGATTTGATACACATTTAAGACGAAAAGAAAAACAGTTATGCACTCACAAAAAGCCCCGTTTTTTACCCGTTTGGGCAGATTGTTCCGCTTGGCGGGATGGCTGTTCCGAACCGGAAGGCATTTGCGCCGTATCGATGCCGGCAATCCTGCCGAACGCGATCATGCAGTCATCACTTTAGGCAAAGGCGCGCTGGAAGCCTTGGATATCGAATTGGAAATCGGCACGCCGCCCGCGGATAATGTGAGTGGTGTTTTGGTGGCGGCAAACCATGTGTCGTGGCTGGATATTTTCGCCATGAGCGCGGTTTATCCGAGCAGCTTTATCGCCAAGCAGGAAATCAAAGACTGGCCGGTCTTGGGCAAAATGGGGCAAAACGCAGGCACGGTGTTTATCAACCGCAATTCCCGCCGCGATGTCGAGCCGATTAACCAAGCCATTTGCGCTGCGTTGAAAGCCGGGCAGAATGTCAGCTTTTTCCCCGAAGCGCGGACTTCTTTGGGCTTGGATATTTTGCCGTTCAAAGCCGCGCTCTTCCAATCCGCCATCGATGCCGACGCGCCTGTTCAGGCAGTTACGCTGCGCTATTATGATGATGCCGGTAAAAGGACGACTGTGCCGTCTTATGCACAAGTCGATTTGGTGCGCTCGCTCTGGCGCATCGTTTCCATGAAAAAACTGCGCATCCGTATCGATTTTGCCGCCCCGATTCGCCCCGGCAAAGACGAAGACCGCTTTATGTTGAAAGACAAAGTAGAAAGCAGCATCCGCGAAGTCGTATTGTCCGACGCACACGATTCCGAAAAATAATTCCAAGCCAGGGGCTTGTTTTCTTTCAGACGACCTCTATTTAAATGAAACGTTCGCAGGTTGAGTTTCATAGTTTCAGGTAATTAATATTATTTGAACTATAAATTATACAAATCAAACTCCCTGCGCTAGAATGCACACATTCACTCGTATCATTCCCTAAACCTAAAATTTCAAGGAGATCCAAAATGGCTTTGCAAGATCGTACCGGTCAAAAAGTACCTTCCGTCGTATTCCGTACCCGCGTGGGCGACACTTGGAAAGATGTTTCCACCGATGATTTGTTCAAAGGCAAAAAAGTAGTCGTATTCTCTCTGCCCGGCGCATTTACTCCGACTTGTTCTTCTTCCCACCTGCCACGTTACAACGAATTGTTCGGCGCGTTCAAAGAAAACGGCGTTGACGCAATCTACTGCGTATCTGTAAACGATACTTTCGTGATGAACGCTTGGGCTGCTGAAGAAGAAGCTGACAACATCTACATGATTCCTGATGGCAACGGCGAATTTACCGAAGGCATGGGCATGCTGGTCGGCAAAGAAGACTTGGGCTTCGGCAAACGCTCTTGGCGTTACTCTATGCTGGTTAACGACGGCGTGGTAGAAAAAATGTTCATCGAGCCTGAAGAGCCGGGTGATCCTTTCAAAGTGTCTGACGCTGACACTATGTTGAAATTCATCGCTCCTGACTGGAAAGCTCAAGAGTCTGTTGCCATCTTCACCAAACCCGGCTGCCAATTCTGCGCTAAAGCTAAAAAAGCTCTGCAAGACAAAGGTCTGTCTTACGAAGAAATCGTATTGGGCAAAGATGCAACTGTTACTTCCGTTCGCGCCATTACCGGCAAGATGACTGCTCCTCAAGTCTTCATCGGCGGCAAATACATTGGCGGCAGCGAAGATTTGGAAGCTTACTTGGCTAAAAACTAATTGCCTGATGCTGGGGGTCTGTCGATATTCAATAGTTTCCGTGTCTTTTTATATCCAAAGCGGCATTTTCTGCGTTGGAAACAAAAATCCACTTGGAAAATTGAATGTCGACAAACCCTAAAGACGGTTTGAAAAAGCCGTCTGAACAGAAAAATAGAGTTATTCAGACGATACGCTACACGGTCGTTCTGAATAGCTCTATATTTACAAGTAGAATTTGAGATTATTGTTTTAAATCTATATTTTAAAAATGGCTATTGATTTTATGTTATCGATAGTTTATTAAAAGGTCGTCTGAAAACTTGATACGCTTCACGCTGATACCGCTTCGGACGCTCAACAAAAAAGGACAAAGATTATGAAAAAAATTCAAGCAGATGTCGTCGTAATCGGCGGCGGTACTGCCGGCATGGGCGCGTTTCGCAATGCCCGTTTACATTCGGACAATGTTTACCTGATTGAAAACAACGTGTTCGGCACGACCTGCGCGCGCGTGGGCTGTATGCCTTCCAAACTCTTGATTGCCGCCGCAGAGGCGCGCCATCACGCATTGCATACCGATCCGTTCGGCGTGCATTTGGATAAAGACAGCATCGTCGTCAACGGCGAAGAAGTGATGCGGCGCGTCAAATCCGAGCGTGACCGTTTTGTCGGCTTTGTCGTTGCCGATGTGGAAGAATGGCCTGCCGACAAGCGCATTATGGGTTCGGCTAAATTTATCGACGAGAATACCGTCCAAATCGACGACCATACCCAAATCACGGCAAAAAGTTTCGTGATTGCTACCGGTTCGCGTCCCGTCATCCTGCCGCAGTGGCAGTCTTTGGGCGACCGTTTGATTATCAATGATGACGTTTTCTCATGGGATACGCTGCCTAAGAGCGTCGCCGTGTTCGGACCGGGTGTTATCGGTTTGGAACTGGGTCAAGCATTGCACCGTTTGGGTGTAAAAGTCGAAATTTTCGGCTTGGGCGGCATCATCGGCGGCATTTCCGACCCCGTCGTTTCAGACGAGGCGAAAGCCGTGTTCGGCGAAGAATTGAAACTGCATCTGGATGCTAAAACCGAGGTCAAACTCGACGCAGACGGCAATGTAGAAGTTCATTGGGAGCAAGACGGCGAAAAAGGCGTATTTGTTGCCGAATATATGCTGGCAGCCGTAGGCCGCCGTCCGAACGTTGATAATATCGGTTTGGAAAACATCAATATTGAAAAAGATGCGCGCGGCGTACCCGTTGCCGATCCGCTGACCATGCAGACCAGCATTCCGCATATCTTCATCGCGGGCGACGCGTCCAACCAACTGCCTCTGCTGCACGAAGCCGCCGACCAAGGCAAGATTGCCGGCGACAACGCGGGCCGCTATCCGAATATCGGCGGCGGTTTGCGCCGCAGTACCATCGGCGTGGTGTTCACCAATCCGCAAATCGGCTTTGTCGGTTTGAAATACGCGCAGGTTGCCGCGCAATACCAACCCGACGAATTTGTCATCGGCGAAGTATCGTTTAAAAACCAAGGCCGCAGCCGCGTGATGTTGGTAAACAAAGGCCATATGCGCCTGTATGCCGAAAAAGCCACCGGCCGCTTCATCGGCGCGGAAATCTTAGGCCCGGCCGCCGAACATTTGGCGCACCTGTTGGCATGGGCGCATCAAATGAAGATGACCGTTCCGCAAATGCTGGATATGCCGTTCTACCATCCCGTTATCGAGGAAGGTCTGCGCACCGCGTTGCGCGATGCCGATGCGAAGTTGAAACAGGTTTGATGGGTTGACCTAATCGGTCTGCTAGAATGAAAGGTCGTCTGAAAACCTGATTTAAGGTTTTCAGACGACCCTTTTGTCTTTGCGTTGCGGAAGAAAATCAGTTGCTGGGTAATGTGTAGTTCGGATATTTGTATCCGAAGAATATTTGATGTTTCTGTTTCCTTTACGCGTTGTGGCAGATGGAGATGTCAGATTCAAGAATCTGACCTACGACAGATTTGGCTACCGGAGCGAGAGGTCGTCTGAAAACTCGAATTTGAAGGTAAGAATAAGAATCCTTTAAATCTTGAGTATTCATTAAAACCTGTTCAGATGGTTGCTATCAGCTGGGTTCTGTATGTTACAGGGCTTGGCTTTTTTTATTTCAAACGGCATTGTCCGCAGTAATCAGGAAAGATTAAAAGGAAAGAGGGGGTAATTTTAACCGGCTTTCTAAGCGTTTCTTAAAAATCCATTGCATTTTCGCTCAATCCATTAACATTTAACCTTGTTGGAAACGCAATTTGTTTGTTAGTATTAAGCCATTGCCGTTACGTCCGCATCACGGCGGCGACGGACAACCTCCAAGACGGACAACCTCCAAATAGAAAGGACACATATCATGGCTAAATTATTGGTCGCTCCGGTATCCGCCGGTTTGGACGTAGCAGCAGCAAGCAAAGCCTTTGCCCAAGCTTTGGGCGCGCAAGTTTTCCAACCGCTCGACGCATCCGCCGAAACTCTGTTGGCACAAGGCAAAAGCGACGACTGGTTTGACGCTGTGGTCGGCAAAGCCGTCGCACTCAATACCGACAATCTTGTTATCGAAGGTATCGCCCCCGAAGCGGACAAACTCTTCCTGTCCGGCAAAAACGTCGAGCTGGCATTGTCTTTGGATGCAGGCGTAGTCTTGGCATTGCAATCTGATAGTGCTGACGCAGCCGAAGCGGCACACCGAATCAACCTTGCCAAACAGCTTTACACCAACTCTCCGGGCCTCTTGGAAGGCTTCATCATTGAAGGCGCGGCAGCATCCGTAGGCGAAGAAGTTGCCCGCCTGACCGGACTGATATTCTACGGCTCAAGCAGCGCACTCAAAGACGTATCCGCTTTGGCAAAACGCGAAGCCTCCCGCCTGTCTCCCGCCCAATTCCGTTACAACCTGATTGATTTTGCCCAAAAAGCCGATATGCGCATCGTCCTGCCCGAAGGTGCAGAACCGCGTACCGTCGCCGCAGCCGCCATCTGCCACGAAAAAGGCATTGCCCGCTGCGTCTTGCTTGCCAAACGCGAAGAAGTTGAAGCCGTTGCCAAAGAACGCGGCATCAGCCTGCCTGACTCGTTGGAAATCATCGATCCCGCTACATTGGTCGAACAATACGTCGAGCCGATGTGCGAATTGCGCAAATCCAAAGGACTGACGCCTGAAGACGCCCGCAAACAACTGCAAGACACCGTCGTCCTCGGCACCATGATGATGGCGCAAAACGACGTGGACGGCTTGGTATCCGGTGCCGTTCATACGACCGCCAACACCATCCGCCCCGCCTTGCAGCTGATTAAAACCGCACCGGGCGCGAGCCTCGTGTCCAGCGTATTCTTCATGCTGCTGCCCAACCAAGTCCTCGTCTTCGGCGACTGCGCGGTCAACCCGAACCCGACGCCCGAACAGCTTGCCGATATCGCCATCCAATCCGCCGATACCGCCAAAGCCTTCGGCATCCCGCCTAAAGTTGCCATGATTTCCTACTCCACCATCAACTCAGGCAGCGGCCCTGATGTCGATGCCGTGATTGAAGCGACCAAACTGGCGAAAGAAAAACGCCCGGATTTGGAAATCGACGGCCCGCTGCAATACGATGCGGCTACCGTGCCTTCAGTCGGCAAAAGCAAAGCCCCTGAAAGCACCGTCGCCGGTCAGGCAAGCGTCTTGATTTTCCCGAACCTCAACACCGGCAACTGCACCTACAAAGCCGTACAACGCAGCGCCAACGTCCTGAGCGTCGGCCCTCTGTTGCAAGGTTTGCGCAAACCGGTCAACGACCTCTCCCGCGGCGCATTGGTAGAAGACATCGTTTTCACCATCGCCCTGACAGCGGTTCAGGCAAAACAAATGGCAAACTGATTACTTGAATTTTTAAAGTAAACACAGGTCGTCTGAAAACCTATCAATAAGGTTTCAGACGACCTTTTTATAGTGGATTAAAATAAAAATGAGACAAGGCGGCAACGCCCGCCGTGTAC
>CAUOMQ010000100.1:0-10052 GCA_963456805.1 uncultured Neisseria sp.
TGAGCTAAGGCGAGGCAACGCCGTACTGGTTTAAAGTTAATCCACTATATAATCCCATCCCAAACAAGGACAGCCATGAAAGCAATGATACTGGCAGCAGGACGCGGAGAAAGGATGCGCCCCCTGACCGACCACACACCCAAACCACTTCTAAAAGTCGGCAGCGAACCACTCATCGGCTGGCATATACGTCGTCTGAAAAACGCAGGTTTCACCGAAATCGTCATCAATCACGCATGGCTAGGCGAACAAATCGAAGCCACACTTGGTAACGGCGCACAATACGGAGTCAACATAGCCTACTCCCCCGAATCAACAGGCGGACTGGAGACCGCCGGTGGAATCGCTACCGCCCTACCCTTACTGGGCGATGCCCCTTTCCTTGTCATCAACGGAGATGTTTTGACCGATATCGACTTCAACGCCGCTCGACAGGCAGCCACATCCCTACAAACATCCAACCTATTGGCACATATTTGGTTGGTTCCCAATCCCCCGCACAATCCGGAGGGCGATTTTTCCATTTCCCCCGATGGACAGGTACACTCCAATAAAACCGAAGGAATCGCACTAACCTTCAGCGGCATAGGCATATACCACCCCGACCTTTTCCAAAATACACCGCCCAACCAAATCGCCAAACTCGCGCCTCTATTGCGGGAAGCCATGAACCAACACCGCGTTACCGGCGAGCAACACAATGGATTATGGCTGGATGTCGGCACTACAGAACGACTCAAAATAGCAAATGAACTTGCCGCAAATTGGGATTAACATTCACTACCCAGCTCATTCATATTCATTGAAACATAATATAAAGTTCAGAAATATAATTACATAAAATATCATGACCAACCTGATAATTCATTGTATAAAAACTCTATATTTTTAATAATATTTAAATTAATTTTGATGACTTTAGATACAGTTTTTATTGTAAGAAAATTTATTACAGCACTCACGCATTTTTCCTGAAATATGGATCCGTGTCTTTCATTCCATACCTACCGTATTTCCTGTATTTAACACACCAAACATGAATCATCCTTCATTCAATTATCGTCCCCTATCAACCAGAGATACGCCATGAATATCGCAGCCATTCAAACTGCACTGGAAGCAGTAAAAATCCCCGGTACCGAACGCACGCTCGGCAGTGAAAAAGCCGTCCAACTGTTGGAAGAACGTTCCGACGGCCTCCATATCGGACTGAAATTCGGATTCCCCGTCGGCCACATCGCCGCCGACATCGCCAACAGCCTGCAAGAAGCCGTCATCGGCATCACGGGCGACGCGCATATCCACCTCAGCATCGACACGGAAATCACAACGCACAAAGTACAGCCCGGCGTTGCCACCATCAAAGGTGTCAAAAACATTATCGCCGTTGCATCCGGCAAAGGCGGTGTCGGCAAATCCACCACTACCGCCAATCTTGCCACCGCCATGGCACGCATGGGCGCACGCGTGGGCGTACTGGATGCCGACCTCTACGGTCCGAGCCAGCCGACCATGTTGGGCGTGCAAGACCGCAAACCCGACCAACAAAACAAAAAACTGATTCCCGTCGAAGCCGACAGCGGCATCCAAGTGATGTCCATCGGCTTTCTGGTCGATACCGACCAAGCCGTCGTTTGGCGCGGCCCGATGGTCAGCCAAGCCTTGCAGCAGTTGATGTTCCAAAGCGAGTGGGATGAAGTGGACTACCTCTTCATCGACCTGCCGCCGGGTACAGGCGATATCCAGCTCACCCTGTCGCAGAAAATCCCCGTAACCGGTTCTGTTGTTGTTACCACGCCGCAAGACATTGCCCTGATTGACGCGCGCAAAGCAGTCGATATGTTCCACAAAGTCAATATTCCGATTTTCGGCGTACTGGAAAACATGTCGGTACATATCTGCTCCAACTGCGGCCACGCCGAAGCTATTTTCGGTTCTGAAGGCGGCAAAAACCTGGCAGGTCGTCTGAATGTCCCACTGCTCGGACAGCTTCCGTTAAGCCTACCCGTACGCGAAGCAATGGATGGCGGCGCGGCGAAACAATTGCTTGATGAACATCCCACCATTGCCAAAATCTATACCGACGCGGCCTTCCAAATCGCCCTGACCATTGCAGACAAAGGCAAAGATTTCAGCAGCCGCTTCCCGAAAATCGTGATTGAATGATACGACCACAAACCAATAAAGCCCGATTGCAATAATCGGGCTTTATTTTTGACTAAAAGGTCGTCTGAAAACTCGGATTGTCTTTACAAATCTCAGCTTATTCCAATATATACCATCCAAACAAAAACACCTCTTATCCACACCATGGCACAAGTATCGAAAATACAACACAAATCTATGGAATAATTAACAGAGAGACAAAAAAGAAAAATATCATTTCCAGTAGAAAAAATATATCTTCATATAAAATTTCCTACCATATTAAATATATAAAATGCAACGCTTGATTTCAACAATGACCAAACCGAACAAATAAGATATTTTTAATTAACTAAAAAGCAAAAAACGCAATTTAAAACCAAAATAAATCAAAAAACATAAATATATTATACGTGTTATTATTTTTTTTGTTATATATTACATATAGATAATGAGGAAATCGATTGTTTTTTTATAATGAAGTTAATATTTGATAAAAAAAAATAATAAATACAAAATAAGGAACTTCATATAATGGTGATCATGTACGAAGTAGTAAATCGTGCTTCGAACCATTTGTTTTCTGAATCAATTTTATTTTCTAGAAATAAAATTTTATGTATTTTACTACTGCTCGATGACCAGTGGTATGCATATTAGATAAACGGCATATATTTGTCAATTAAAATATGCGAAATATATAGATTCATCCATATTATTATTTATGTGTTTTTATCAGGGAGATAATTATGAAACACAAAACACACATGAATCGTTTTACCGCGCTCAACAAAACAGTGGCTTTGTCATTGGCAGCTGCAGGTCTTGTTTCTGCTTCGCCTGCATTTGCAGCAGCGCTGACAAATGCTTCATATGTAAGCATTAACGATAACAACGAACCCGTCCGCAGCAACTATGACAGCAAGGGCGCAACTGGCCGTTACGGTGTAGCTGTCGGCGTTCAAGCCAGTGCAAAAAGCCACAGCACCGTTGCAATTGGTACTGAAACCACTGCTGAACATGAATCCGCCACTGCAGTTGGCACACTCTCTAAAGCTGAAGGCACTGCCGCTGCAGCTTTCGGTCAAGGTGCCAATGCAACTGCTAATGCAGCTACCGCCATCGGTCGCCAAGCTGCCGCAAAAGGCAACAGCAGCACTGCAGTAGGTTCTTCCTCTGTCGCTGAAGGCTTGTCTTCTACCGCATTTGGCTCCGGCTCTAATGCTACAGCTCCTGCCTCCACCGCTGTCGGACAAGGTACTCAAGCAACCGGCGCTTACACCGTTGCAGTAGGTCAAAAAGCTCAAGCCAGCGGTACTTCTGCGGCTGCAGTAGGTTCTTCTTCTGTTGCCAGCGGCAACTACTCTGTTGCAACAGGTCCTGCTTCCCAAGCTACTGGAAACGCCAGCGTCGCTTCTGGTCTGCAGGCCCAAGCTAAAGGCGGCTCTTCTGTCGCTATCGGTCGCGGAGCGATTGCAAGTGATGAATACTCTGTTGCTTTAGGCGCAAATTCTACTACTTCTGCTGCAGTAGGCACTAACAGCGCTACTGTAAACGGCGTAACTTACAGTGGTTTTGCCGGTACTAATCCTACATCTACAGTAAGTGTAGGCTCAGCAGGTAACGAACGCACAATCACCAATGTTGCAGCCGGCCGTATCACACCTACCAGCACAGATGCCATCAACGGCAGCCAACTGTACCAAGTAGCCGCACAAACAAACGGCAACACCATCGTTATCAATAACCTCCAAGACCGTATCAACGATATGAACAAAGACCTGCGTGCAGGTATCGCTGGTGCTACTGCAATCGGCTTCCTGCAACGTCCGAACGAAGCAGGTAAAAGTATCGTTTCTGCAGCTGTAGGTGGCTATCGTGGTCAACAAGCAATTGCTGTTGGTTATGCACATAATTCCGATAACAACAAATGGTCTATCAAAACCGGCGTAAGCGTGAACACCCGCAAAGATGTCAACTGGGGCGGAAGCGTCGGCTACCAATGGTAAGACCTAGAGGGGATGGTTTAAAATCATCTCCATCTATCAAAGATTTGATATAAAAGGAAAAAACATGAAATTATCGAAATTTGTATTGCCTGCGATTGCAGCACTCTCCTTGGCAGCCTGTGGTAATCTGAGCAAAGTTAGCAAAGAAGGCACTACTGACAATCCCGTATGGCCTGATGCAGCCAAAACCACCCTGCGTCACGATGGTACTCAACATGGCTCTTGGCCAAACTGGGATAATGTCCGTCAAATTGAAGCTGGCATGAATAAAGACCAAATCTATGAACTGATTGGACGTCCTCACTTCCAAGAAGGTCTTTATGGCGTGCGCGAGTGGGACTACTTGTTCAACTACCGTGAAAATGGCGAACACAAAACTTGCCAATTCAAAATTCTGTTTGATAAAGACAAAAATGCCCAATCATTCTATTGGATGCCTGAAGGCTGCGGTCCGAAAAAAGCAGAACCTCAAGTTGTTCGTGAAGTCATTATTCGCGAAGTTGCACCTGCTCCCGCACAAACTCGTATTCGCCAATAAATTATCGACTAATGAACTGAGTCCCTATTTTTAATTTGCTGAAATAGTCGCTCATATCAAATCAAAGCCGGATCATGTACTCAAACATGATTCGGCTTTTCGCATTTTTAGTTTTCAGACGACCTACATGTGGTCTATCCCCACCATACTGTCTCTTAAATACCACCAAATTATCCCGCTAGAAACAGCATCCAAAGCAATCACTCTAAGAGAGTCTCATACAAAGTTCCGCCGAGAAGTGTTGCAACTGTATTGTTTGCCTTATAATAGCGACTCCCTAAAAATTTCCAAACTACCCTCCCTATAATATTCTGCATAAATAAGGGATTGCACATACCATCGGAATATCATATTATTCCTTAACAATAAATAAAAACACTTAAAATAAAATTTCCTTTTAATACAGTTAAATACAAAATATCAAGTAACCAATGGGGATCTCCTTTTTGTAAGATATTTCATCGGCATTACGCCTGAAAATATTTACTGTATAAAAGGTTATACAAGAAATGGATAATTGAATAATGAGTATCGGACTATTACGCGTACTGCTTCAAAGCCAGACCATTACAAATGCACAAGCTGAACATTACGGCAATGCCTTGAAATCAGGGAAAGAAATCTTACCCATGCTTTTTGCGGACGGCATCATCTCTCCTAGAAGTTTAGGAGAATTAGTTGCACGTGTATTCAGCTACCCCTTATTGGATTTGCATCATTATCCTCGCAGCAATGTCATAACTGATGTTTTAAGCGAAGAACAGATGGTTCAAAATCGATGCATACCCATATTTCGTCGCGGCCGTAAAGTTTATCTGGCCGTATCAGACCCGACACAAATCCAAAACTTCCAAAAAATCACTTTTTCTTCAGGTGTGACGATAGATTTAGTTGTCGTACCTGACGACCAGTTAAGCTCCCTTTTAGAATGGTTAGGACAACGTTCTACCACCATCTTAAAAGAAATTAGTGAAGAACAAGAAGCTGCTCAGCCCTCTCAGGCGCTTTATATTGACAACGAAGAGGCTGAAGATGGGCCTATTCCACGCTTTATTCACAAAACTTTATCAGATGCTCTAAATGCAGGCGCATCCGATATACATTTCGAATTTTATGAACAAATGGCTCGTGTCCGTTTTCGTGTAGATGGACAGCTAAGGGAAGTAGTTCAACCCCCTGTTGCTGTACGCGGACAGCTGGCTTCACGCATCAAAGTAATGGCGCGTTTGGACATTTCGGAAAAACGCGTACCGCAAGATGGTCGTATTCAGATTGCTTTCCATAAACACGGTCGCCCCATTGATTTTCGTGTAAGTACGTTACCTACGCTTTTTGGCGAAAAAGTGGTAATGCGTATTCTGAATTCTGATGCAGCAACTTTAAATATTGACCAACTGGGATTCGAACCCTTCCAAAAAGAAATGCTGCTTGAGGCCATTCATCGGCCTTATGGCATGGTATTGGTAACAGGTCCGACAGGCTCCGGTAAAACCGTATCACTTTATACTTGCTTGAATATTTTAAATACAGAAGACGTCAATATTTCTACCGCAGAAGACCCGGCCGAGATTAATTTGCCCGGCATCAACCAAGTCAACGTCAATGACAAACAAGGTTTGACTTTTGCTGCGGCGTTGAAGTCTTTCTTGCGACAAGACCCTGACATTATCATGGTAGGTGAGATTCGGGATTTGGAAACCGCGGATATTGCCATCAAAGCGGCACAAACTGGACATATGGTGTTTTCAACGTTGCATACCAATAACGCGCCTGCGACCCTATCCCGTATGTTGAACATGGGAGTTGCACCATTCAACATTGCCAGTTCCGTCAGCTTAATTATGGCGCAACGACTATTGCGTCGTCTGTGTTCGAGCTGTAAGCGTGAGGTTGAGCGTCCTCCCGTTCCCGCATTAAAAAAAGCAGGATTTACAGATGAAGATTTAGCAAAGGATTGGAAACTCTACCGTCCTGTCGGTTGCGATAGTTGTCGTGGTAAAGGCTTTAAAGGCCGTGTCGGTGTCTACGAAGTAATGCCGATTACCGAGGAAATGCAACGTGTCATTATGAATAATGGTACGGAAGTTGATATTATGAACATGGCCTATAAAGAAGGCATGGTCGATTTACGCCGTGCAGGCTTATTAAAAGTTATGCAAGGGTTGACTTCATTAGAAGAAGTTATTGCTCACACTAACGATTAAACCATTGAATCGAAGAAACACGGGGACTTTTGTTTTCTTCATTCTTAAACATTAAACCAAGGGGTAACAAAATGGCTCAAGCAGAGCAAAAAAGAGGCTTATTCGCTCAAAAAAATAAAGGCAAACGTTTTACGTTTGAAGGTAAAAATACCAATACGGATCAATTGGTCCGAGGCGAAGTAGTCGCCAAAGACGAAGAAGAAGCACGTAAAAAGCTCCAACGTCGCGGGATACGCCCTTTACGTATCAGTAAAGTAAAGGCAACTAAAAAGCGTCGTATTACTCAGGAAGACATCACTGTCTTTACCCGTCAACTTGCTACCATGATGAAAGCAGGTCTGCCTTTAATGCAGGCTTTTGAAATTGTCGCACGTGGACACTCCAACCCATCCATGACTGAAATGTTGATGCAAGTCCGTGCAGATGTGGAACAAGGTAGTGCATTAGGTAAATCATTTGCCAAATACCCAAAATATTTCGACCGTTTTTATTGCAATCTGATTGCGGCCGGCGAAGCTGGCGGTGTTTTGGAAAGCCTGTTGGATAAACTTGCTGTATATAAAGAGAAAACGCAAGCCATTAAGAAAAAAGTGAAAACTGCGCTGACGTACCCAATTTCTATTGTTGTTGTTGCAATAGCATTGATCTTCGTAATGATGCGTTGGGTATTACCTGAATTTGGTAAAGTTTATGCTGGAATGGGTGCTGAATTGCCTGGTTTAACCAAAATTGTTATGGATATTTCCAAAATATTCGTGGAATATGGGTGGCTGATGATTGTTATGGTTATTGCCATTTGTTTTGGTGTTTATAAACTACATGAAAAATCACCAAATTTCCAGAAACGTATAGATGCGATGGTTTTACGTTTACCAATTTTTGGTCAAATTGTCCGTAAAGCAACTATTGCTCGCTGGGCTCGTACCACTTCCACCTTGTTTGCAGCAGGCGTACCTTTGGTAGAAGTTTTAGATTCAGTAGCAGGAGCAGCCGGTAATATCCTTTATGAGGAGGCAACACAGGACATTCGTGCGAAAGTTACTCAAGGTCTTTCTTTGACTTCGAGTATGCAAAGTACGGATATGTTCCCCAATATGGTTATTCAAATGGCCGCTATTGGTGAAGAATCCGGTTCCCTTGATGATATGCTGAATAAAGCTGCAGAGTTTTACGAGGATGAAGTTGATAACTCTGTAGCACAATTATCCTCACTGATGGAGCCCATCATTATGGTAGTTTTAGGCGCCATCATCGGAACATTGTTGGTAGCAATGTATCTGCCGCTGTTTAACCTCGGTAACGTAGTAGGTTAATATGTTGGAGTCTTTGGATACATTAGCACCATTTGCTATTCCATTATCTGTCGTTGTTGGTTTGTTGATCGGAAGTTTCCTTAATGTTGTCATTTATCGCGTTCCTGTCATGATGGAACGCGGCTGGACCCAGTTTGCGAAAGAGCATTTGCAACTTGAATTAACGGAAGAAGAGCAGCAACCATTCAATTTGATGAAACCGGATTCACGCTGCCCTAAGTGTCATGCTCCGGTAAAGGCTTGGCAAAATATTCCGATTTTCAGTTATCTGATGCTTGGCGGTAAATGTGGTTCGTGTAAAACACCTATCAGCATCCGTTATCCCTTAATCGAATTATTGACCGGCATATTGTTTGGTGTTGTCGCGTGGCAATATGGCTGGACGATGGCTGCATTTGGCGGTTTGATATTGACTGCGCTATTGATTGCATTAACCTTTATCGATGCGGATACTCAATATTTACCCGACAGCCTGACCCTGCCGTTGATATGGTTAGGTTTGCTGTTTAATTTGAATGGCACATTCGTGCCGTTGAAATCCGCCGTTTTAGGCGCGGTTTTCGGCTATATGAGCTTATGGCTGTTGTGTTTTATCTATAAGCTTTTGACTGGAAAAATCGGTATGGGTAACGGCGATTTTAAATTGTTGGCTGCACTAGGTGCATGGCTTGGTGTCGGCATTTTACCTGTATTGGTCTTTATGGCAGCGTTAATTGGTCTGATTGGTGCGATTATCGGACGTGTTGCCAAAGGACAATATTTTGCATTCGGTCCGAGTTTGGCTATTGCCGGCTGGATTATTTTGGTAGCTAACGAGCCGGTACATCGTGCCGTGACTTGGTGGCTGACCAAATCAGGGTTTTAATATGACTTTATGGATAGGTTTGACAGGCGGTATCGGCAGCGGGAAATCTCAAGCAGCAAAAATCTTTTCTGATTTGGGTGTCCCGCACATTGATGCCGACGCCCTGAGTCGAAACCTGACGGCGGATAACGGTATAGCATTACCGGCTATCCGCCGTCTTTTTGGCGACAAGGTTTTTCATACCCAAAACAGTCTGAACCGTGCTGCTTTAAGGGATCTTGTTTTCAGACGACCTCAAGCCAAAAAAGAATTGGAAGAGGTATTGCTGCCTTTGATTTTAAATGAAATCAAATCGGCAAAAAACCGCTATTCTAGTGCTGCATACGGCATCATCGATGTACCTTTGCTAATTGAAAATCCGGAATTTTTAGCGGCTGTCGATAGAGTATTGGTTATCGATGTTTCTGAAGCAACCCAAATTCTTCGCGTTCAGAAAAGAAGCGGTTTGAATACAGAAGAGATCAAGCGCATTATGAACACTCAGGCCAACCGCAAAACGCGGCTGCTCTATGCAGATGATGTCTTAGAAAATGAAGGGACTTTATCTGAATTGACCCAAAAAATTCAGGACTTGCATAGGTTTTATTTGGGATATTCCGGCAACTCGAAATTTGGTACATCATTGCCCTAAAGTGAAATATCTCAAGCAACAAACAAAGCATAAATGATTTGTAAGGAATAAATAATGACTGAAGTAACGACTGTGAAATGTCCGACCTGTCAAAAGCCGGTGATATGGAATGAAGAGAGCAAATACCGGCCTTTTTGCAGTCAACGCTGCCGATTGATTGACTTAGGCGAATGGGCGCAAGAGAAATATACGGTTGCAGCAGAAGAAGATGATAGTTTATCGGACTTATTAAAATTATAAACGATAGAGCATAACTATCTAATAGACCCTGGTTTAACAAACAAAAAATAAAGCCATTTATAGTGGATTAACTTTAAACCAGTACGGCGTTGCCTCGCCTTGCCGTA
>CAUOMQ010000101.1:0-9877 GCA_963456805.1 uncultured Neisseria sp.
CGTCGTCTGAAAGTTGCAGGTCGATGATGCGGACCGCGCCTTGGCGGTTGACGACGGTCGGTACGCCGATATACACACCGTTTTGTCCGAACTCGCCTTCAAGCAGGGTGGAAACAGGCAGCACGACGCCTTGATTGTGCAGGATGGCGTTGGAGATGCGGCTCAAACCCATGCCGATGCCGTGGCTGGTTGAGCCTTTTGCGGCGATGACTTCGTAGGCGGCATTGCGCACGGTAGTATAAATTTTGTCCATACGCGCCTGCCCGTCTTCTGATTGTTCCAACATCTTCTGAACCGACATACCCGCGATGTTGGCGGTACTCCAAAGCGCAATGATGCTGTCGCCGTGTTCGCCGATCATCATGGCATCGACACTCCAAGGTGCGACGTCGAATTCGTTGCCCAGACAAACGCGGAAACGGGCGGAGTCAAGGATGGTACCCGAGCCGATAACGCGCTCTTTGGGCAAACCTGAAAAGCGCAGGACGGCATAAGACAGTACGTCCACAGGATTGGAGGCAACTAAGAAGATGCCGTCAAAGCCCGAAGCCATGACTTTCGAAACGATGTCGCGGAAGATGCGCAGGTTTTTGTCGATTAAGTCCAAACGGGTTTCGCCGGGAGCCTGCGCCGCGCCCGCGCAAATACACACGATGTCCGCATCCGAACAATCATCGTAATCGCCGACGTAAATACGCGCAGGCGAGGCGGCATAAGGCATTCCGTGGCGGAAGTCGCGCGCTTCGCCTTCCGCGCGCGTGCGGTTGATGTCGATTAAAACCATATCGTCGCACAAGGCTTGGTTGAGCATGGAATAGGCATAGCTGACCCCAACCGCGCCCAAGCCCACAACGACCACTTTATTACCAACTTTTTTCATGTTTGTTCCTGTTTGTTTGTGAATAGGAATTATTAATAACACTTGGACAGAGCGGCGTCAAATTTCAGACGACCGAGGTTTTGAAATGCTCAAAAATGGGCGGGAAACGGCGTGCAAAACGACCTCATCCAAAACGGGCGCAGCATTTGTTGATAAAAAGCAGGCGTGATGTTGGAAATGAACCGGTATATGACGCAAAATGGACTTGATTGGTTAAGGCAGACAGCACAATCCCAAATTGTCGGCGTGGAAAGTATTGCTGAAAACTTTGTAGGAGAACGGCAAAGCCGAGTCAAACACAGACGCAGCTTGATGGGACAAACACGGTTGAATATTGGCAAAAGAGATTGATTAAAACGGTCTCTTAGGACAAGAGGTCGTCTGAAACTCAACTTTCAGACGACCTCTTTTTAACTTTGCAGCAAAGCTAAAAAATATTTCATCATTTCCTATTGGGAAATTATATTGTTCGTAAATTGAGATTTATTGCTTAATCATTTATCCGTACAATCCACCTCATCAAATATTTTAAGGAGGCAATGATGAAAAAAATGCCTGTATTGTTTGTCGGGCATGGTAGTCCGATGAATGTGCTGGATAAGGAAAATCCGTTCAACCAAAATCTCAGCCTGATTACGCAAAAGTTTGCCAAACCCAAGGCGATTTTGATGATTTCGGCGCATTGGTACAGCAGCGGTTTGCAGGTTACATCGGGCGAACATCCTGAAATGATTTACGATTTTTACGGATTTCCTGAAGAGCTGAGCCAAGTGCAGTATCCGGCGCCCGGTTCTCCCGAATTGGCGGAGCAGGTGCGCTCGTTATTGCAGCCGGAAAATGTCGGACTGAACCCGACACACGGTTTTGATCACGGCGCTTGGGCGGTGTTGAAATTTCTGTATTCCGATGCCGATATTCCTGTGGTACAACTCAGCCTGAACCGTTCGCAATCTGCGGAATGGCATTTCAATTTGGCGAAGAAATTATCCGCCTTGCGCGAACAGGGCGTGTTGATTATCGGCAGCGGCAATATTATCCATAATTTGAGCGTGATGAGTAGGGCGCATATCAATCAAATCGGCGCGGGTTATGATTGGGCGTTTGCGTTCCGCGAAGCGGTCAATCAGGCGATTGTTGAGCGGGATGACGATACTTTGATTCATTACGAACGGCTGGGCGAAAAGGCGATGCTCTCTGTGCCGACGCCGGATCACTATCTGCCTTTTCTTTGTATTATGGCATTGCGCGAGCCGGATGATGCCATTGCGTTTTTCAACGACAACCTTGTTGCCGGTTCGCTCAGTATGACTTCGCTTTTAGTGGGGTAAAAGAAAAAATATGGCAACGCTATTTCGGTCAGGTTATGATTTAATACAGCATATTTGATTGAAAATGCTAGGTTTATTGACGCGGGCTGTTTTTTGTTTTTCAGTCAAAGAAACCAGTGCATCAGTTGGTTAAAAGGTCGTCTGAAAACCGGATTGGGCGTTTTCAGACGACCTTTGCTTTGCCGGTCAAGATTCGGGCTGCTTACGGACGGTTGGCTGCGATATGGTAGCGCGTTTCAAATGCGGCTTCTTCTCCCGCGTCCAGCTTGATTAACCCTAAGCCGTTGTTGAAGCAGTCGGGTGCGCCGCTGAGGTTTTCGATGGCGATGGTGTCGCGGGTCGATGGGGTGAAGATTTGCAGGTAGGGATAGGATGCGTCGGGGTAAATGCTCAGGGTCAGCCCGTTGCCTGAAAGCGTGCAGGCGGCGGGTTTGCTGCGTGCCAAGACAAAGCTGTTGTCCAATTCAATGCCTGCCAGGCTTGAGGTCGTCTGAAAACGGGTGTCGTCGATTATGCTGCCGTCGGGAACCAAATCGGCATCGAAGCCCAAGCGTTTACTGCTGTCAATTTCCAGTGACCAATCGTCGGTTTTGCCGCCGAGTGTGAAATAGGGGTGCCAGCCGTCTGCGAGCGGCATGGCGGTCGTGCCTTGGTTGCGGACGGTGGAGCGGATGCTTAAACCGTCTGCGCTGAGGCGGTAGCGGACGGTCAGGCTGAAGGGGAAGGGATAGCCGCTGTCGTCTTGTGCGTAATCTGCGCGGATTTCGACTTCGGCGGATTGGCTGTTGGCGTTGCTGTTAACGAGGGCAAACTCGTGGTCATACATCAAACCGTGAGCCGCGTGTTCGGCGAGTTTGAATTTGCCGCACTGATACGCTTTGCCGTCAAAGCTGTATTTGCCGTGGCGCAGGCGGCAGGCGTAAGGGCTGAGCTTGCCGCTGCGGAACCATTCGGTCAGGCTCTCGCGGGTGTGTTGCGGGGTGTCGTAGGCTTTGACGATGTTGAACCATGTGCCGTCGGGACGGCGGATTTCGTAGCGGTTGAGCAGCCCGCCGTAAAGATAAATTTCCGCACACAAATCGGCTGAGGCGAGCAGCAGGCGGTCGTTGTCGGTTTTGAGTGTGAACATGAAGCGGCTCCTGATGGTGGTTGAGGCAGGGTGTATAAAAGGTCGTCTGAAAAGTTTTCAGACGACCTTTTGAGATTTTACTCTTTAACTAAAGGACCTGATGTTCCTCCGTGTCCGGCGGCGGTGCGCACCAGTTGGAGAAATTCGGATTTCAGACCGAACGGGTCATCGCCTTGGACTTTTTGTGCCATGTTTTCGATGTCTCTCCAACTGAGTTTGCCGTTGTATTCGCCGCCGCGTAGGGCTTGGGCATAGGAAGCGGCGGCAAGGGCGAGCAGGGTGTTTTTGTCGGCTTGGTCAAGCGGTTTGCTGCCGACGGGGACGGCTTGCTGCATCAATTGGCTGTCTTTTTGTCCGGGCAGTTTGTAGCGCACTTTGACAAAGGCGTATTCGTTTTTGCTGCCTTTAGCGGCTGGGGCTTTTTGATAGCGTGATTCTTCTAACCAGCCGTGTTTGCCCTGCGGGATGATTTCATAGAGGGCAGTCACGCTGTGGCCTGCGCCGATGTCGCCTGCATCTACTCTGTCGTTGTTGAAGTCTTCATTGCGCAGGGTGCGGTTGGTATAGCCGACCAAGCGGTATTCTTTGACGGTGGCGGGGTTGAATTCGACTTGGATTTTGACATCCTGCGCTACGGTGGCGAGTGTGGAGGTCAGCTGCTGTTGCAGGACTTTTTTCGCTTCTTTTTCGTTGTCGATGTAGCTGTAATTGCCGTCGCCCGCATCGGCAATTTGTTCCATCATGTCTTCGTTGTAGTTGCCCATGCCGAAGCCCAAGGTACTGAGTGAAACGCCGCTTTTACGTTTTTCGGCAACCATGGATTTGAGGGTTTCGGTGTCGGATACACCAACGTTAAAGTCGCCATCGGTCGCCAGTAGGATGCGGTTGATGCCGTTGGGTACGAAGGCTTTTTGCGCTTGCTCATAAGCCATTTGCAGTGCGGATTCGCCGTCTGTCGCGCCGCCTGCACGCAGTTTGTCGATGGCGTTCAGGATTGTTTCTTTATCTGCACCTGAGGTAGGCGGAAGCACTAGATCCTCGCCTGACGCATAGGTAATCAGGGTCACTTTGTCTTGCGGGCGCAGTTGTCGGGTCAGGATGCGTAGGGTTTCTTGAACCAGCGGCAGTTTGTTTTCCTCCCCCATACTGCCGGATACATCCACAAGGAAAACGAGGTTGGCAGGCGGCAGGTCTTTTTTCGCGGTGTCTTGAGCCTGTATGCCGATTTTGATGAGTTTGGCTTCCGGTTGCCATGGAGAATCAATGGTTTCAGTGTGAACGGCAAATGGACGGTTGTCAGTAGGCAGTGGATAGTTGTAGGGGAAATAATTGACGATTTCCTCAATCCGTACAGCGTCTTTGGGCGGCTGTTCGCCATTGGTCAGGAATCGGCGGACGTTGGCGTAGCTTCCGGTATCGACATCGATGCTGAATGTGGATGCAGGCTCTTGGGCAACGGATTTGACCGGTTGGTCGGGTTGGTCTTGGTAGCGTTCGGTGTTTTCTGCAAGAGACAGATTTTCTTCAGTAACGGCGGCAGTAGACAGTGCTGCGTTGGGTGGACTCTGAAGACCTTCAGGTGAGGAACTTGAGTGTTCGAGTGGACCGGAACACGCGGCCAAAGCTGCTAACGTGAGTATGGAAACGGTTTTTAGAAAAAAACGGGGCATGATTCAAGCTCCATAGAAATATCACATGCTGATTGTTAAAAGTATTGATAGCAGTGTATTGGCAGATTCAACGATAGCGCAGGGTCATTTTTTATTTGGATTTTAATGTGTGAATAGTGGGTTAAGTTTAAATCAGGACAAGGCGGAGCAATGCGGTACTGGTCTAAACTTAACCCACTATGTTTATGACTTAGGCAAGATTTTGTCGGGCTGAGACGATTTTGTAAAGGCCTCGGCCCCGATTTATCTTACATTAACTTTTCTTCCGACGGCGTTCGCCCGGCAGCAGCATGTCCGCCCATTTGATGATGTTGGCGACTTCGGCGGGGTTGAGTTCGTAGAACTGTCCGCGTTTGAGGCGGTTGGGCAGGCCGATGGGGCCGAAGCCGACGCGCACGAGGCGGCTGACGGTGAGGCCTTGGCTTTCGAATATGCGGCGCACTTCGCGGTTGCGGCCTTCTTTAATCACGACGTTGTACCATTTGTTTGCGCCTTCACCGCCTTGTTCGTAAATGCGTTCGACTTTTGCCAAGCCGTCTTCGAGCATCACGCCTTCTTCGGTGAGGCTGCGCATTTGTTCGGTGGTCAGCCCGCCCAGCACGCGCACGGCGTATTCGCGTTCGACTTCGAAGCTGGGGTGGGCGAAACGTTGGACGAGTTCGCCGGAGGTGGTCAGGATGAGCAGGCCGCTGGTGTTGATGTCCAAGCGTCCGATGGCGACCCAGCGGCTGCTGGCGGCCTGCGGCAGACGGTCGAAAATGCTGACGCGGCCTTGCGGGTCGTCGCGGGAGACGATTTCGCCTTCTTGTTTGTAATACAGGATGATGCGCGGCAGGCGGTCCGCCCATTTGAGTTTGATGATGCTGCCTTTGACGGTAACGTGGTCGTCGGGGGTGACTTTGTCGCCCAACTGCGCGGTTTTGCCGTTGACCGTTACCCAGCCGTTGTTAATCCACTCTTCCATTTCGCGGCGCGAACCGACGCCGGACGCGGCAAGCACTTTTTGCAGGCGTTCGGGCTCCATGCGCGACAAGTCGCTGCGGCGTTCTTTCAAATCGCGCGCGCGTTCCATGATTTTTTGGTTGGGATTGCGGACGACGAGTTTTCTGGCTTTGGCGGCGCGCTGTTTGGGGGCGTTTTGCGGCTTGAGGTCGTCTGAAACTTTTTGTCCGTAAGGTTTGGAAGCGGTTTTCCGCGTTTCGTCTTTGGGACGGGCTTTGCTTTTGAAAGGTTTGGCGGTTTTCTTGGCAGACGGGGCTGCGCCGTCTCGCCATTGGCGTTTGCTGGTGGGTTGCTTGGACATGGGGTTCTCCTAACGCGTTTGATGGCAGCGGGTTGAATTTGAAGCAGGACAAGGCAAGCCAAATTCAACCCGCTGCGGAAAACGGTTCTTCTGCGGCGGTGGCGGCAGGATAAGTTACGGATAAAAGGTCGCCTGAAAACGAATGAAACGAGTTTTGCTAAAACGTTTTTTATATTTCAGACGACCTTTTGCTGGAGTCGGGATTTTACCCTATCGGCTTGAAGCTGTGGAAAGTTTAAGGCGACAGACGCTCGCGTATCCAGTTGCCGTCGACCAAGCGGTATTGGATGCGGTCGTGCAGGCGGCTGGGGCGGCCCTGCCAGAATTCGATGCGGTTGGGGATGACGAGATAGCCGCCCCAATGCGGCGGACGCGGGACGTGCAGCGGGTGTTTCGCGCCCACTGCCGCCGCTTTGGCAACCAACATCGCCTTGCTCGACAACACTTCGCTTTGAGCGCTTGCCCATGCGCCGATGCGGCTGGTGTAGGGGCGGCTGTCGAAATATTCGTCCGAAGCGGCGGCATCCAGTTTTTCGATGCGCCCTTCAACGCGCACCTGCCGCTCCAGTTCCGGCCAGAAAAACGTCATGGCGGCAAACGGATGCGCGTCAAACGAGCGTCCTTTGCGGCTTAAGTAATTGCTGAAAAACACAAATCCCTGCGAATTGACTTCCTTCAGCAGCACCATGCGGCTGTTCGGCCTGCCGTCTTCGCCCACCGAGGCGACGTTGACGGCGGTCGGCTCGTTGACTTGCGAATGAATCGCCTCGTTCAGCCATTGCTCGAACTGGACAATCGGGTCGGCATGGCATTCCGATTCCGACAGTTCGCGCTTGCTGTAATCTTCGCGGATATTGTGCAAATCCATGATGTCCTCCGATACTCACGTTTGTTTGAATGCATCATACCCCGTTTTTTCAGACGACTCCAACGATAGGGAGGGGGAAAATGTGTATAATCCGCGTCAAATCAAATGAAACGGAAAAAACCATGCAAACCGAAGTCGAACTGAAAATCCTCAATCCGAAAATGGCGGACAAACTGCCCGCCTACGCCACGCCGGGTTCCGCCGGACTCGACCTGCGCGCCTGTTTGGACGAAGCCGTTACCCTGCAACCGGGCGACACCTACCTTGTTCCGACCGGTCTGGCGGTTCACCTTGCTAATCCCGACTACGCCGCCGTTTTGCTGCCGCGTTCCGGTCTGGGACACAAACACGGCATCGTCTTGGGCAACTTGGTCGGACTGATCGACTCGGACTATCAGGGTGAACTCAAAGTCTCCGTGTGGAACAGGGGCAAAGAAGCGTTCACCATCGAGCCGATGGAACGCATCGCGCAAATGGTCATCGTTCCCGTCGTCCAAGCCTCGTTTAAAGTCGTGGACGAATTTGCCGCCAGCGAACGCGGCGAAGGCGGCTTCGGCAGCACGGGCAAGGCGTAAACCGCCTGTTCAAATACAAAGGTCGTCTGAATTTGAGTTGTGTAGAGAATAACCGCGTTGTTCGCAGAACCCGGCCTACACGGAGCACTTGAATAGGCCCTTATTGAATGCCTAAGATTTAGGGGTACTTCAGGATGGGCTTTATCCTGCTGGCGTTTATGGCACCTTATTGAATGCCCGAGATTTAGGGGCAGTTCAGGATTCAGACGACCTTTTCTTCTTCCTCGTTCCAAAAATCATAAAAGTTAAACCATTGCAGCGGATTTTGCGCACATTCTTGCGCCAAAATATCGGCGAAGCCCTGCATGGCGGCGGTAACGGCGGCTTCGCGGTTGCCGCGTTTCCAGTCGGAGGTGTCGGTGAAGCGGCGCAGTTTCAAATGGTAGCGGCCGTTTTGCTTGACGCAAAACAGCGTGTTCACCTGAGTTTTCAAGAGCGCCGCCAAGAGCCATGCGCCTTGCGGCATAGGGGCGGTATGGCCTAGGAAATGGATGTCAGCGGTTTTTTCGCCGCGCAGGGGTACGCGGTCGGCGGCAATGGCTATCCATTCGCCGTCTTCGATGCGGCGGTTCAGTTCCATCATCAGGGTGGGATCCAAATCTGTAACCTGAATCAGGCGGATGTGTTCCGCGCCCGCTTTTTGCAAGGCTTCGTTGAACGCCTGTGCGTGTTTGCTGTGTACCAACACATTGAGCCTGAAGCCTTTATGGTGCGATACCAGCGCGCGGCAGACTTCGGTGTTGCCCAAGTGGGAGCAGGCGAAAATCTGCCCGCGTACCGAATTGCTCACTTGCGCATAAACGCCGTCCGGGTCTTCCAGTACCAAATCTTCATAACGGATTTTGCGCTGCCACACGGCAAATCGGTCGCACACTGCCTCGCCGAACGCGATAAATTGTTTGAATACGCCGTGTTTCGGCAAAACGGTATTGGGAAAGGCCGTCTGAAGACGGGTTTGATACCGCAGGATATGGCGGCGCGGTTTGGGCGCGGTGGCGTAGAAATACAGCACCACAAACCAGATGCACGGCCTCATCAGGAAGGCAGGCAGATAGCGCACCATCAGCGTGGTCAGGGCGAGAAACAGGCGGCTGCCGCGTTCGGGCTGCGCCGCCCAGTGGGTTTGTTTATTGTCGGTCATGGTTTGGGTGTGAATTAAGTTATAGAGGATTGCACATCATCGTTTAGTAGAGAATCCCAAAAATCTGTATCTAGCTTTTTAATGCTAAAAGTTTGTTCTGTTTGCATACCTAAATCATATTGGTATACATATTCTGCCAATTTCATTCCATCTATTAAAACAACTTTGGCATTGGGTAAAGTATTTGCATATTCAATTGCATCATTTGAATATTGGGCGGTGGTAATAAAAACTCCCTTGTCTGCATTTCTCCCCATTAATGAACCTACGAAACGTTGAATTTCTGGTCTACCAATAGTGGAATCTTTTTTATATCGTTTAGCTTGTATATAAATTCTCCCAAATCCCAATATATCTTCCTTAATTTCCCCATCAATACCCCCATCTTTGCTATATTGAGTTACTGTCCCTGAATTTTCTACTGCACCACCGTATCCCATTTTTTGTAATAAATCGACTACTAATTTTTCGAAAACCTTGGGTGTTTTACTGATAATGGTATCTATAATTTCAGTATATATTTCATGACGTATGGTTTTGTATGATGCATATAATAGTTCTTGAGGGGTTTCCTCAATAGAGTTTTTTGATGACAAAGTGATCTGTAAAACAGGCTCAGATTTTATTTTTTTATTTCGTAAAGCCATTGTTTTATCGATATATTCATTAATCTCTTGATTACTTTTGGAGAGAAATTGCCTTCCTAATGAATTAATGACATAGTACCCTCGTTTGGGACGATCTAGTAATTCACATAGAGTTAAATAACTTAATGTCCAGGAAATACGATCATTAAAAATAATGCCATTTCCAGATTCATATTCTTTCGTTATTTCTTCATCGCTTAGTGAGAAATGTTTAGCTAATGGTGCGGTGAGTTCAGATTTTTTCCAAACTTTTCCATCAGATAGTTTTTCTAATATAGGTTTACGTAATTCTGAAAAATGTGGGATAGTCATCATAATTCTTTCTATAGATTAAAT
>CAUOMQ010000102.1:0-9850 GCA_963456805.1 uncultured Neisseria sp.
ACCTCAACAGGTAAACCCTTCCCACCCTGACCCACACCAATAATTTCCATCTAATTTTCCCCACATACAATCCCCACAAACAGCGCAGACCGCTTCATATTCCAATCCGTAAGGACCACTACCATGAAAAACATTAAATTTACCCTAGCCATATTTTTCGGCGGCATATTCGCTTTATGGCTGCTTGCTACATCATTTCCAGACCAGTGGGGCGTATTTCCCGTACGCAACCTATTGCTGCAACTAACTGGCACCATCAGCATACTGGCCATGAGTGGCTGTCTGATACTTGCCGTGCGTCCCAAAATGCTGGAAACGCCGCTCGGCGGGCTGGACAAAATGTACCGCCTGCACAAATGGCTCGGCATCATTGCCCTTTCAGGCAGCATCCTGCATTGGACCTGCAAACAATTCCCCAAATGGCTTATCGAACTTGGTCTGATTGACGGAAAACGTCCGCCACGCCCGCCGATGCAGGAAATATTGACATTAAAAGATTGGCTGGCTACCCAACGCCACTTTGCCGAAGAAGTTGGCGAAATCGCTTTTTATGTTGCCCTCTTCCTGCTTGTCGCCGCACTCATCAAACGCATACCCTACCGCTGGTTTGCCAAACTCCACATACTTATCGTCCCCGTTTATCTCGCGCTCGTGTGGCACACCATCGTACTGGCAAATTTTGCCTATTGGTCGCAACCGCTGGGATGGCTGCTCATCGCAGCCTTACTTGCAGGCATCGCCTGCTCGCTGATTGCCCTGTTCAAGCGCATCGGCAATCCGCAAAACGCCACCGTATCCGCCCTAAATCAAAACGGCAATCTGCTCTCCCTGACCCTGAACGCCCCGAAATGGCAGGGACACCGCGCAGGACAATTCCTCTTTTTACGCGCACACGGAGAAAGCCACCCCTTTACCATCGCCTCCGACTGGCAACCTGATAACCAACAGCTCACGCTCGTGATCAAAGACTTGGGCGACTACACCCGCCGCCTGCCGCAACGCCTGAACATCGGCGACACCGTGCAAATCGACGGCGCATACGGACGATTCGACTTTTCCGATGGACAAGCGCAAATCTGGGTCAGCAACGGCATCGGTTTTACCCCTTTTCTCGCACGACTCAATGAACTGGCGAAACAGCCTGCCACCCAAGCGATAGACTGGTTCCATGCCGATAGAAACCTGCCCGCCGAAACATTAGCCCACTGGCAAAATTTAGCGCAACAAGCCAATGTCAATTTCCACTATATCCCTTCCGAAACCCAAAGGCTCACCGCCGAACATATCGGGCAGACTGTCCGCGACAGTGCAAACCGCAGCCTATGGCTTTGTGGCAACCACAATTTCACTCGCAGCATCTCAGGCAGCCTAAAAACGCGGTCGCAACATTTGGAGTTGTTTGAATTCCGCTAAACGGTCGTAGATGCAAGGCAGCTTGAAAGCACAACCTTAACTGAGTCCAAACAAAAGCAGTCCGCACCTTCAAAATGAAGTTGCGGACTGTTTTTTGCTTTTCAGACGACCTTTACTACTTCTAAAAGGTCGTCTGAAAATCCGTCTACCCTAAAGCCACTTTTTCAGCTACCCTTCCCCTATTATTTTCCTCCACTTCCCAAGGAGTTCCCCATGAACATCGCCATCACCGGCGCCAGCGGCAACATCGGAGGCATGGTCGCCCGTCATCTGAACACACGCGGACTGCCGCTGATTCTGCCGCTGCGCAACCCCACCAAAGCGCCCGCCCTGCCGAACTGCGAAGCGCGGCGGTTTGCCTATGACGATTTGGAGCTTGCCAAGCAGGCGTTAAACGGGGTGGAGGTGCTGTTTATGGTGTCCGCTGCCGAGAGCCCGACGCGCGAACAAGAGCATTTGACTTTGGTGCAGGCTGCTTCGGAAGCGGGCGTGAAACACATTGTCTATCTCTCTTTTGCACAGGCGGCGTTGGACAGCACCTTCACGCTGGCGCGCACCCATGCGGTTACCGAAAATGCGATCCGGCAAACAAATATGCGTTACACCTTTCTGCGCGACAATTTTTACAGCGAGATGATGGCAACGATTGCCAACGCAGACGGCATCATCGCAGGCCCTGCCGACGATGGGCGCGTTGCCTGCGTTTCGCAGCGCGATGTTGCCCAAGCGGCGGCAAACGTCATCGCCGACATCGCATGCGGTAACCACCGCCACGATAATCAAACCTACACGCTGACAGGTTCCCAATCATTAAGTTTTGCTGAAATAGCCGCCGTCTTAACCGAAATCACCGGCAAAGCACACCGCTACCATAATGAAACCGTGGAAGAAGCCTTCGCCAGCCGCAAAGCCGCGTACCCTGACGCGCCCGACTGGCAGATTGAAGCATGGGTTTCCACCTACACCGCCATTGCCAAAGGCGAACTTGCCGCCGTTTCAGACGACCTGCCAAAGTTTTTGGAACGTGAGCCGCGCCGCTTTGTCGAAGTTGCAAAGGATATTTATGATGCAGCCTGAACACAACACCCCCTTAATCGAATTCCAAAACGTCAGCAAACGCTACGACAGCCACACCGCCGTGAACGAACTGAACCTGACCATTTACCAAGGCGAGTTTTTCGTGTTGGTGGGCGGTTCGGGCAGCGGCAAATCCACTACGCTGCGCATGATTAACGCGCTGACCGAGCCGACCGACGGCGATGTTTATTTCAACGGCAGGCGTATCAAAGATTACGACATCCGCGGGCTGCGCCACCGCATCGGCTATGTGCTGCAACAAATCGCCCTGTTCCCCACTATGACCGTGCGGCAGAATATCGAACTGATGCCCGACATTTTGGGCTGGGACAAACCGAAGCGCACATCGCGCGTGAACGAACTGCTCGAGCTGGTCGGTATGCCGCCCGAAACCTACCTAAACCGCTATCCGCACGAACTCTCCGGCGGCGAACAGCAACGCATCGGCATCCTGCGCGCCATCGCCGCCAAACCCGACATCTTGTTGATGGACGAACCCTTTTCCGCCCTCGACCCGCTCGCCCGCGCCTCCCTTCAGGAAACCGTTTCCCTGATTCACAAAAAACTCGGCACCACCATCGTTTTCGTTACCCACGACATGAGCGAAGCCGCCAAGCTCGCCTGCCGCATCGGCGTGATGCACCAAGGCAGGCTGGTACAGGTCGATACGCCGCAGGATATTCAAAACCATCCGGCGGATGATTATGTGCGCTCCCTGTTCGGTGCGGCGCAGCCAGAAAACACCGCCTCCGCCGACGAAGTCATCAACCTTTACCGCCGTCTGGACTCGGACGGCAAAGCGCGAGTAAGGGAACACTGGGCAAAAGAAGAAAACAAAGAAAAATAGAAAAAGGGTCGTCTGAAAACGTCAAAATAGTTTGAGGCAGCTTGCGATATTTGTTTGAACGCTGCCGAAGCGTCGTTTTCAGACGACCTTTTCCCAATCCGTATCCCGATATTGTTATAATCCGAGCTGTCCGGACAACCACCGATTTATATCCATATGAACACCTTCATCCTCCACGACACACGTCCTTATCCGCAGACTCCGGTTAAAAACCATTTACTGATAAACGCCTCACTGCTCGCACACGGCACGACCGCCGCAACCCGCAAGATTGCTGTGGGGCAGTTGCAAACCGAAATCCGCAGCCAGCTTCATCAAAACTACTACGTCAACCTGTCCGTCGCTATGACCATGGCGCCCGATGTAGAGACTTACAACGCGCTGATGCAGAGCATCAACCAAGTGTTATCCGCCGAAAACGAAGACGAAGCCCAATGGTTTGCCCTGCCCGTCGTCATCGTCGCCGGCTGCAAACAGGAGCGATCGCTGCCCCTGACGCTGCCTACCGAGGCACTGACCGCCTGCCTGTCCAACTATCCCCACTTGCGCGCCTTAACGCAAAACACCCAATGGCTGCCCTTCCTCGCCCATTCAGACGACCTAAGCGGCATCACGCCCGAACAGTGGTGGAACGCGAAACAAAACAGCGAATCCGCCGCCGCGTTCCTGCAAACCTTTGAAGACAAACCGCTAATTTGCCCCGAAGGGCAGTCTGTCCATGTCGTGTACGCACTGGGCTACGGCGACAAAAACCTGCAAACCGCCTTGGGCGTCAACCTGCAACAGGCAGGCCTGCCGCTGATGCAGGTTTGGCAGGAAAGCCTTGCCGCCGCCGGCGTTACCCTCTTCACCAACCCGCTGTCTCCGAACACCCCGCTCCAAGCCCTGACCGACGGCAGCCACACCCGTCAGCGCATGGCGATGGACGTGTTCGCTACCAACGCCATCCGCGCCATCCGCATGCAGAGTCCGCGCGTCGGCGTCGTCATCGCTGCAAGGGCGGGCGGGCAGATTCTGTTCGGTTTCAACGCGACTGACAGCACGTTTGAAGTCGTCCCGCAAGTGTTCGTGTGGAACCTTTCGTCTTCCGACAACATCGCCGTCATCCAACACAACTTCCTCGACCTGATGGCGGAATGCCGCGTCGAGCATATCCGCATCCTGCACGACGTTTTACCGGAAAATGCCGACCTGCCGACCTACGCGCAATCCCTGTCCCTGGACGGACACAACCCATTCTTCTCCGAACACGCCTAAACCGCCTATGAAAAACCATTCCGTACTCTTCGTCTGCCTCGGCAACATCTGCCGCTCCCCCATGGCGGAATACGTCCTGCGCCACCGCGCCCGCGAAGCAGGCGTAGCCCACCGCATCCGCACCGACAGCGCAGGCACATCCGGCTGGCACGACGGCGAAAACATGCACCAAGGCACGCGCAAAATCCTCGCCGTCCACGGCATCGACCATCAAGGTTTTACCAGCAGCAAAGTGCGTTCCGAAGATTTCGATGAATTCGACTTCATCATCGCCATGGACGACAACAACCTTGCCGAACTGGAAAAAATGTTCGGCAAACACCCCGACAAAATCTTCAAACTCACCGACCTCATCCCCGAAAGCGGCTACTGCCACGTCCCCGACCCGTGGTACACCGGCGACTTTGACGAAACCTTCAGGCTTGTGGACGCAGGCAGCGTCGCGTTGCTGAAAAAGCTGGGTTTGGTTTGAATCGGTTGACAGCGTTTAAAGTTGAACGCAACGCAGTAAAAAAGGTCGTCTGAAACCTCAAATTTGGGTTTCAGACGACCTTTTTCCCTATCTTTATTTATGCAGGCTTATGAGGGCTGCCCGATTTTCCTGACCTTCTTAGCATGCAAACACGCAATAATCACCAAACAGGAGACAACGAAATATACACCCGAAACAAACATAAACAGCATAGACATCAAGCCTTGCCCCATATCACCGCAGCAAAGCGGCGTCGAATTGCTCCAATACAAAAACAGATAGGCGCCATTAAGAATCGATGTCACCCAAAGAGTGGTAAGAATATATCGCTTGAAATAAAGATAAGGCAGGCATAGGAAAAATTGCACCAACAGACCAAACCCGGCAACCTCAAGCGCCTCCTTCGGTTCATTCGCCCCTAAATCAAAATATTGCGCCCAAGCATAAGACCATAAGGTCATAGCGACTACAATCACAACCGCCACGGTCAATAAAGAAAAAATCCGCTGTTGCGTCTCTTGAAATTGGAAAACCACGATCGTTCAAACCTCCTTAAAGCGGCGCTTTCAAGCCCATTGATATTATGGTGGATTAACAAAAATCAGGACAAGGCGACGAAGCCGCAGACAGTACAGATAGTACGGAACCGATTCACTTGGTGCTTCAGCACCTTAGAGAATCGTTCTCTTTGAGCTAAGGCGAGGCAACGCCGTACCAGTTTAAATTTAATCCACTATAAGGGTTCGATTTTTATTCAAAACCCTTATTCAGTCAACATGACACCGCTGATTTCAACCCGCTTTTTCAGACGACCTCCCGCCCTTGAGGAAACAACACCGTCAAACCGCACTCGCCACCCCATGCGCCTTGGTTTCCTATACAATATCGCGCAATACAAACCTACCCTACCACCATGTCTAAAAAAATCCTCATCATCACCCCGAGCTGGATCGGCGACTGCGTCATGACCCAGCCGCTTTACCGCCGCCTGCACGAACTCCATCCCGGCTGCACCATAGACGCATTCGCGCCCAAATGGTCGATGGCGGTGTTCGAGCGTATGCCCGAAATCAGCCGCGTCATTGAAAACCCGTTCGGACACGGCGCGTTGGAGCTGAAAAAACGCTGGCGCATCGGGCGCGAACTGGGTAAACAAGGTTACGACCAAGTCATCGTCCTGCCCGGTTCGCTCAAATCCGCCCTCATCGCCTTCGCCACCGGCATCAAGCAGCGCACCGGCTACGTCGGCGAATCACGCTACCTGCTACTCAACGACATCCGCAAACTCGACAAAGCCGCCCTGCCCCTGATGGTCGACCGCTACACCGCTCTCGCCCACCCGACGCAGGCGGACTTCAACGGACATTCCGATAACCCGCGTTTCACCATTTCCCCCGAAAGCCGCGCCGCCGCGCTTGCCAAATACGGCTTAAACACCGATAAACCCGTTCTCGCCTTCTGTCCGGGTGCGGAATACGGCCCCGCCAAACGCTGGCCCGCACGCCATTTCGCCGAACTCGGCCGCCACTATCTGGCGGAAGGCTGGCAGATTTGGCTGTTCGGCTCGCAAAAGGATTTCGACATCGCCGAAGAAATCAACCGCCTTTCAGACGACCTCTGTACCAACCTCTGCGGTAAAACCAACCTTTCCGAAGCGATTGACCTGCTTTCCTGCGCCGACACCGTCGTCTGCAACGACAGCGGTCTGATGCATCTCGCCGCCGCTCTCGACCGCAAACTCGTTGCCGCCTACGGCTCGTCCAGCCCTGACCATACCCCGCCCTTGAGCCAAAAAGCCAAAATCGTCAGCCTGCACCTCGAATGCTCGCCCTGCTTCAAACGCGAATGCCCGTTGGGACACACCGACTGCCTGAACAAACTCACGCCGGACATGGTTCAAAAAGCGGCGGAGGAATTGGCGCAAACGGAATCCGAATAAGTCATCAACCGACAAATTCTAAATCTGCAACAAAACCATACGACAAAAGGTCATCTGAAACCTTATTCCGGTTTTCAGACGACCTTTAAGATGCTCAAAATCTAGGTATTTAATCTTGCAACACGGCGGCGATTTCGTTGCGCAGTTTGTTTAAAAACCTGCCATGGCGCACCCATTGGGCGGCGGATTCGTGGTCTTTCGCTGCAAAGGCCGTCCGCAAATCTTGATACAGCTTGTCTTGCTCGCGGCTGATTTCTTGATCCAACGCGCACAGGGCTTCGTTGTTTTGCGCCATTTGCGCATCCATCAGCGTTTCACGCCATTCCATTTGCTGCATGAGAAATTCAGGAGCGAAAGAGGTATGCTCCGGCGCGTCGGCATCTATGCCCAATGTTTTCAGCAGATACGCGGCGCGGTCGATGGGATTTCTCAAGGTACGGTAGGCATCGTTGATGGTGGAAGACATCATCACTGCCTGCTTTTGCTCAAAAGCGGAGGCTGAAGCGAATTTATCGGGATGGAAACGGGCAGCCAAAGCACGGTAGGTTTGCTCCAAGCTTTCGGCGTCGATATCGAAAGCGGGTTCAAGCTGGAAGAGTGTGAAATATTGGGACATGGCGGGATAATTAATGTGAAATTTTCGGCAGAAACCTGATTTTGCCTTATAATCCACTGATTCTTAACCAAAAGGACTGAATATGAGCAGTAAAGTGCAACACAATAAAGGCAAAATACGCGACAATGCCTTAAAAGCCTTAGTGAAATCCGATTTGTTCCGACACAAGGTGGAACGGAAAAGAAAAGGCAAAGGCAGTTACAACAGGCAGGAAGCGAAAAAATGGCGGGACGGTTTTGATACTGTCCCGCCATTTTTATGTCTTAAACGTGGAAGCTCTCGCCACAGCCGCAAGAGTCTTTGACATTCGGGTTTTCGAATTTGAAACCTTCCTGCAAACCTTCTTTGGTGTAATCGACTTGCGTGCCGTCCAGATAAACCAGACTTTTCGGGTCGATATAGATGCGGGCGCCGTGTTCTTCGAAAATCAGGTCGTCCTCGTTCGCTTCATCGACAAATTCAAGGTTGTATGCCATGCCTGAGCAGCCGCTGGTTTTCACACCCAAGCGCACGCCCAATCCTTTGCCGCGTTTGGTCAGGTAGTTGTTGATGTATTTGGCTGCGTTTTCTGTGATGGTAATCAAAATATTTGTCCTTTTTATATAGATTGAAAATACTTGTTTTCAGGTCGTCTGAAACTTGAGTTAACTTTTTGGCAACCTGCGGCGCCGCTGACGATACAGCAACACAGCCCAAATCAACCAAACACCCAGCCAAACAGGGAAGAGTGCTAACAAACTGAGCCAGCCATAAATACTGCCTGTCCAATCACGGTTAAGCGGCGTACGGAATGCAGAATCCAACCTGGTCCGAGAGGCTAAATATACCCGTGCAGTTTCGCCCCGTATCTCAGGACGCAAAGACAAGATTTCCACTTCGATATGGTTTAACCCAATCGGCGTATCCACGCAGTCCAAACAGCGGATATCTATCCGCCGCCGCGCATGTGCTGCGCTTTTGCTTGTGCTTTGTGGCGTATAGACTTGATAAGTAATGTCGTCAGGCGAGGATTCCACACTTGCCGCATGCAGTTTCGCCTGCCCGGATTCACGCTCAATCGTGATAAGGGGCGGTTGACTGTTTTGGAGCGCAACATAGGATAATTTTACCCGTGCACCTTCTTTTAAAACAATGCTTTGTGCAGGAGGATAGTAATTCACCACCGCAAGTAAAGCATATCCGACCAGCAGTATCAAACTATATGCGTAAAACAGTATTTTCGCGATACCGCATTTACCCATTTATCTAACCTTGTTCAATTTTCCGTTGCCTGTCGCTGCTGCGCCCAAGCAACAGCAGCCTGCATGGCTGCCCGGGCCTGCGGACTGTTTTTCCAACAGGTCGAGCCGGTCAATTTCGCGCCCTGTTCCAAAACATCGTCCAAATCCGCTGCCGCCAGCGTGGCAACATCATCCAAACCCATTTGCTGCAAACGCTGCAATACGGTTTTGCCTATGCCTTTGACGGCAAGCAGGGATTGGGCTTCTTCATCGGTAAAAGGCATTTCGTCTCCTTCGATTTTGCAGACGTATCGACCAAATATAAGCCTATGGCTTATTGCCCTCTCCCTAACCCTCTCCCGCGGGGAGAGGGGATAGATTGGCAGGCAGCCCCAAATTTGGCGGCAACTTCAAAAGGATTAAGTTTCTGTGTCCTTACCCTCTTCTTCACAAGAAAAGGCATGCCGTCTCTTTTGATTTTGCAGACGTATCGACTAAATATAAGTCTGCGGCTTATTGCCCTCTCCCTAACCCTCTCCCGCGGGGAGAGGGGATAGATTGGCAGGCAGCCCCAAATTTGGCGGCAACTTCAAAAGGATTAAGTTTCTGTGTCCTTACCCTCTTCTTCACAAGAAAAGGCATGCCGTCTCTTTTGATTTTGCAGACGTATCGACTAAATATAAGTCTGCGGCTTATTGCCCTCTCCCTAACCCTCTCCCGCAGGGAGAGGGGATAGATTGGCAGGCAACCCCAAATTTAGCGGCAACTTCAAAAGGATTAGGTTTCTGTGTCCTTACCCTCTTCTTTACAAGAAAAGGCATGCCGTTTCTTTTGATTTTGCAGGCGTATCAATAAATATAAGCCTACGGCTTATCGCCCTCTCCCTAACCCTCTCCCTAACCCTCTCCCGCGGGGAGAGGGGATGGATTGGCAGGCAGTCCTAAATTTGGCGGTAACTTCAAAAGGATTAGGTTTCTGTGTCCTTACCCTCTTCTTTACAAGAAAAGGC
>CAUOMQ010000103.1:0-9633 GCA_963456805.1 uncultured Neisseria sp.
CTGTCTGCGGCTTCGTCGCCTTGTCCTGATTTAAATTTAATCCACTATACAAAAGGCTTCAGTATGACTTTTTGGCATGGTTTTTGGATTATTACCGGCGTACATTTTTTGGCGTGCATGTCGCCCGGCCCTGATTTTGTACTCGTTTCGCAGCAGGCGTTGAGCCGGGGGCGGGCTGCCGGAATGTTGACCGCGCTGGGCATTGCGTTGGGATTCGGTATCCACATTATTTATTCCGTACTCGGTTTGGTCACGCTGGTGGCTCAGTCCGCCCCGCTTCTGACCGCGGTCAAAATCGTCGGCGGCCTGTATCTGCTGTATATCGGCTATAAAGGTTTGCGCGCGAAAGCTGCGGGCGGGACGGTCGAAATCCGTAAGGACCATATGGCGGACGAACCGACACGGAAAACGATATGGCGCGGGGTGTTGTGCAATGTGCTGAACCCGAAGGCGGTCGTGTATATGCTGTCGCTGTTTACCGTCGTATTGTCGCCGGATACGCCGATGTGGCAGATGGGGGTTTATGGCGTATGGATGGCGCTGATGCTGTTCGTTTGGTTCAGCCTTGTCGCGCTGATGTTGTCCGCCCCTGCCGTGAGCAAACGTTTTCAGCGTTTCGGCCATTGGATAGACCGATTTTGCGGCGGGGCGTTGGCTTTGCTGGGGATTAAGGTTATCAGCGGGTAGCTTGGGTTGTCGGGCCAACAGGATGATTTTTATCCGGGAATGGCGGCAATATCAGGTCGTCTGAAAACACAGTTTCATCGAAATAAAAAACAATTTATCTATACAAACTCAACAAACGTCGTCTGAACCCCGTTTCAGACGACCTGTCATTTTTTAAAAATAACGAAGGAGGATATGTTATGAAACAACCCATCCCCGATATTGCGCAATGCGTTGAACAGAATTTGCAACAATATTTCAAAGACTTGAACGGTACGGAGCCTTGCGGCGTGTACGATATGGTGTTGCACCAAGTGGAAAAGCCCATGCTGATTTGCGTGATGGAACAATGCGGCGGCAATCAGTCTAAGGCGGCGGTTATTTTGGGGCTGAACCGCAATACGCTGCGTAAGAAACTGTTGCAGCACGGTTTGCTGTAAATATCGGTCTTGTTGCAAAGGGAGAAAACTGATGAAGCAGGAACTTCGCCATGACGGCGGTACACGGGGAAAAACGCTGAACGTCCATTTCGTCTTGCACGAGGATTTTGAAGTGCCGGGCGCGTATTGGAATTGGGCGCGGTCGCGCGGGCATCGTACGGCGTTGACTAAGGTTTATGAGTCGGAAGCGTTGCCCGAAAACGCGGACGGTATCGATTTCCTGATTGTCATGGGCGGACCGCAGTCGCCCGATGAAGACAGGCAGGCTTTTCCGTATTACGACCCTGAAGCCGAGCTGCGCCTGATGCGTCAGGCGGTAGCGGCGGACAAGTACATTGTCGGCGTGTGCTTGGGCGCACAGCTTTTATCCGTCGCCTACGGCGCACGGCACGGGCGCAGCCCGCACCGCGAAATCGGCGTGTATCCGGTCGAGTTGACGCAGGAAGGTTTGAACGACCAGCATACTGCCTTGTTGGGTGCGTCTTTCCTTGCGGGGCATTGGCACGGGGATATGCCCGGACTGACGGATGGGGCGGCAGTATTGGCGGCGAGTAAAGGTTGTCCGCGCCAGATTGTCCGCTTCTCACCCAAGCATTATGCGTTTCAGGCGCATTTGGAATTTGACCGCGCCGCCGTCGGCCTCTTGATTGCCGCCGACGGGCGTGAAAACTTGGCGGCGCAAAGCAGGACGCAGGCTTATGTGCAGCATCCCGATGAAATCGAGCGTTTCGATTTTACGCAGATGAACGCGAAACTCTTTGCCTTTTTGGATTCGCTGACCGAACCGGGGCAGGGTGGGGCGTGATGTCCCGCCTTTCATCAGTGCATCCTTTTATCCGACGACTTGAGCCATGATTTACCAAATACTCTCCTTATTGATTTGGGGCAGCTCGTTTATCGCCGCCAAATATACTTACGAGATGCTTGATGCCGCGCTGATGGTCGAGGCGCGGCTGTTGATTGCCGCGTTGATGGTGCTGCCTTCCTGTTACCGCCATTTCGGCAAGATTCCGCGCCGCGAGTGGAAGCCTTTGTTGTGTATCGCCTTTATTAACTACGTCGTGGTGTTGCTGCTTCAGTTTATCGGTTTGAAATACACGTCCGCCGCCAGCGCGATTACCATGGTCGGGCTGGAACCCTTGTTAGTAGTGTTTGTCGGCCATTTCGTTTTTAACGATAAAGCCAAGATTTACCACTGGATTTGCGGGGCAGCGGCGTTTGCCGGCATCGGGATGATGGTGCTGGGCGGTGCGGAAGAGGGCGGCGCGGTCGATTGGTTCGGCTGTTTGCTGATTCTGCTTGCGGGATTCGGTTTCGCCGGCGTGATACGGCCGAGCCAGCAGATGATTGCCCGCATCGGTGCGCCCGCATTTACTTCTGCTTCCATGGCGGCGGCGGCGGTGTTGTGCCTGCCGTTTTCGCTGGTGTTGGCTCAGAGCTATGAAGTCCACTGGTCGTGGGGCGGCGTGCTGTCGGTTTTGTATTTGGGGGTGGGATGCAGTTGGCTTGCCTATCTCTTATGGAACAAGGGCATGAACAAAGTCCCTGCCAATGTCTCCGGCCTCTTGATTTCGCTCGAACCCGTCGTCGGCGTCATCATGGCGGTATGGATTCTGGGCGAACATTTGTCCGCCGTGTCCGCTTTGGGCGTGTTCATCGTCATCGCCGCGACGTTTGTCGCAGGATGGCTGTCGAACAGAGGAAAGAATGCGTAAGGGGTCGTCTGAAAACGTGTGAATCGGGTTTCAGACGACCTGAGAAGGTACGCGAGTATCTTGTTTTAATGTGGTTTTAAAAATATCAGGAGATTTTCGATGAAATATATGATTGCCCTGCTGCTTGCCGCCTGCCCCGTTTTGGCATCGGCTGCGCCCAATAACGACAAAGCTGCCGTCCAAGCAGCTATTGCCCAGTATTACAACCGACCGCTTGCGGCGCACAACTGTCAGCTTACTGAGCCGCCGAAAGACAGTGAGACAGCATCTGACAATATTATGTATTGCATGAAACCCGTTGCCGACCATGCCGTTACCCGCAACGGCACGCCTACGCGCTATGTGTTGTACACGGGTTTTGCCTACGATATGAAGCTCAAAGTCAAACGGGACGCGCATGCTTCTTCGGGTCTGGCGGAATTGTTTGTTTTGGAAAAAACAGACGGAAAGTGGGCAATCAAACAACATGGAAGCGATGAAATCGGCGCATGGGGGGATGTGCCGGAGAATAAGGATTGGCGGTTTGTCCAAATGGGTGAGCAAAACTGGGGCTACACTGTCGAATCAGGCTATACAGGTCAGGGCGAAACGATGACCGGAGAAAATTTCCTGTTTACCGATAACAGCAACCGTGTCCGTAAAAGCTTCATTATCAACGGTAGAGATAATGGCGCACATTATGGCAATTGTGATGAATACAAAGGGCGGGAAAAACGTAATTGTGAAAACAGCTATACCAGCATCGATGCGAAAATTACCTTGGACAAAAGCCGTCCTTCAGTCTCAGGCGTTTGGGCATTAAGCGCAACGGTGCAGGGGGTGGGTGGCAAAAAACGTTATAAAAATCAGAAATATGCGATTCCTTACAACGGCAAGACACACGTTGCGCCGAAAAGCTATCCGCTCAATATTAAATATTGAGGCCGTTTGATTTTTTAACGAAACCGCCGAACCCTGTCTCAAAAACAAAATCCCCATGAAACATACGCACAAACTTTGGATAGCCCTCATCCTCACCGGCATCGTCGGCGGCATGGTCGGCATTGCCTTGACGGAGCTTATGCACTTTATCCAGCACACGGCTTACGGTTACGGCGCGGGCGGCGGGCATGTTTCCTTTCGGGAGGGCGTGGTTCAAACGTCGTCTGAACGCCGCATCCTCGTATTGATTTTGTGCGGCGTCGCGGTAGGGTTCGGCTGGTGGTCGCTCAAACGTTTCGGCAGACCGCAAATCGAAATCAAGGCAACCTTGAAGCAGCCCTTGCAGGGGCTGCCGTTTTTCACCACCGTTTCCCATGCGCTGCTGCAAATCATCACCGTCGGACTCGGTTCCCCGCTCGGACGCGAAGTCGCCCCGCGTGAAATGACCGCCGCGTTTGCATCCGTCGGCGGCAGGCGTTTGGGTTTGGACGAAGATGAAATGCGCCTGCTGCTCGCCTGTGCATCGGGTGCGGGTTTGGCGGCGGTCTATAACGTCCCGCTCGCCTCCACACTTTTCATCCTCGAAGCCATGTTGGGCATTTGGACGCAGCAGGCAGTGGCCGCCGCATTGCTGACTTCCGCCACTGCCACCGCCGTCGCCCGCATCGGCTTGGGCGATGTGCAGCAATACCATCCCGCCCATCTCGATGTGAACATCCCGCTGCTGTGGTTTGCCGCCGCCATCGGCCCCGTTTTGGGCGCAACGGCGGTATGGTTTCAGCGCAGTGCCAAAAAATTTCCCTTCTTCAAGCGCAACGACCCGAAAATCATTCCTTTGGCGATTGCCTTGTTCGCCCTTATCGGCATCGTTTCCGTTTGGTTTCCCGAAATACTGGGCAACGGCAAGGCGGGCAACCAGCTTACGTTCGGCGGCATGACCGACTGGCGGTACAGCTTGGAAATGACCGCCGTCAAATGGTTCGTCGTCCTGCTCGCACTCGCCGCAGGCGCATACGGCGGGCTGATTACCCCGTCCATGATGCTCGGCAGCACCATCGCCTTCGCCGCCGCAGCCGCGTGGAACACCTTCTTCCCCGCCATGTCGTCTGAAAGTGCCGCCGTCATCGGTGCGGCGGCTTTTCTCGGCGTTTCCCTCAAAATGCCCCTGACCGCCATAGTCTTCATCCTCGAACTCACCTACGCCCCCGCCGCCCTGCTGATGCCTTTGTGCATCACGATGGCGGGCGCAGTGGCAATGGCAAGGAAAATGGGGTTTGAATAAGCAGGGCGGGGAAAAGGGTCGTCTGAAAACCGTCGGCGCGGGTTTTGTCCGAGCTGTCAGCCGCAGGACGGGCGTATCTGAATCGTTAGCCTTATGCAGGCAATAATGACGGAAGGGAACGGCAGAAAGGTCGTCTGAAAATCAATTCAGACGACCTTTTTTCTAGAAAAATTGTCAACAATATTTCCAGAAAACTGCTGCCAAAAACCCGAAACTAGGGGATAATACCGCCCTGAAAATTCATCCCATAATGTTTTGCCAAGATTGAAAACGTATTCTGTCAAACTGACCGCCAGTGTCTTCAAACTTGCATAAGGCGGTTGGAAAACTAAGAAAGTAGCTTATTCACTCCCGATTTTATAGAAAGAAACTGTTATGCAAAAAAAACACCTGATTTTTCTTCTTGCTGCCTTTGCTGCTGCGCCTGTGTTGGCAAAACCTATTGTTGTTCAAGAAGCGCAACTACTCGGTAAATGGCAGTGCGTTGCCAATGATAAAACTCCGATGACGTTTACTTTTGGCAGTGGGCAAAAAGTAAACGTGATTGTGGATATGAATTTTCCTTCACCTGATGATGAAACCTTAGTTTATCGGAATTT
This sequence comes from uncultured Neisseria sp., assembly GCA_963456805.1. GTDB lineage: Bacteria > Pseudomonadota > Gammaproteobacteria > Burkholderiales > Neisseriaceae > Neisseria. The sequence goes on from CAUOMQ010000103.1 coordinate 5,624, forward strand.
TGCAGATGGTACTTGGACGTTGGACGGAGGAAAAATTGGTTTGAATATTAAAATCACCGATGTTCAAAGACAACATAGTACAGCTAAAATTCGCACCATTCTGTGGCGTAAAGTGGATAAGGAAATGTTTACCCAGATGAGAAACGACATTGGTAAATCAGATAAATCGCAAATGCAGGTTAAAAAAATCGGGAATGACAGCCTAAGCGTCCGTATGAAAGGCGATAGACAAGATATTGCTTGCCGCAAGGTATAAATTTATTGAATTGCCCAAGAGAACGCCATCGGAGCTAAACATCTCATCAAGTTTTGTTTCATTTTTGCGCTAGCAGCGTGTATCGATTAAACCTTCAAAAAAGGAATCCCCATGCCTTCCATCAAACGCGCCCTGATCAGCCTGTCCGACAAGACAGGCGCAGTCGAATTTGCCCAAACCCTGCACAAACTCGGTGTCGAAATCCTCTCCACCGGCGGCACGGCGAAGCTGCTTGCCGATGCGGGCGTTCCCGTGATTGAAGTCGCCGACTACACCGGTTTCCCCGAAATGCTCGACGGCCGCGTGAAAACGCTGCATCCGAAAATCCACGGCGGTATTTTGGGGCGGCGCGATTTGGGCGAACACGTCGCCAAGATGGAAGAGCACGGCATCGGCAACATCGACCTCGTTTGCGTCAACCTTTACCCCTTCGCCGCCACCATCGCCAAACCAAACTGCACATTGGAAGACGCGATTGAAAACATCGACATCGGCGGTCCGACCATGGTGCGCTCTGCTGCGAAAAACTGGAAACACGTCGCCATCGTTACCGACACCGCCGACTTCCCCGCCATTGCCGCCGAAATGGAAGCCAACGGTGGCGCGTTGAGCGACAAAACCCGCTTCAACCTGTCGCGCAAAGCGTTCAGCCATACCGCCCAATACGACGGCATGATTTCCAACTATTTAACCTCGCTTTCAGACGACGTATTGAGCGGCACGCCCGAAATCGGCGAATTCCCCAGCCAGTTCAACCAAAGCTGGATTAAAGTGCAAGATATGCGCTACGGCGAAAACCCGCACCAACGCGCCGCGTTCTACCGTGATGTGTACCCCGCCGCAGGCAGCCTCGCCGCCTACAAACAACTGCAAGGCAAAGAATTGTCGTACAACAACATCGCCGATGCCGATGCCGCTTGGGAAGCCGTCAAATCCTTCGACGCGCCCGCCTGCGTGATTGTGAAACATGCCAATCCGTGCGGCGTCGCCGTTGCAGCCGATACATTGACCGCCTACAAACTCGCCTATGCCACCGACACCACCAGCGCGTTCGGCGGCATCATCGCCTTCAACCGCGAAGTGGACGGCGAAACCGTCAAACAGATCACCGACAACCAATTTATGGAAGTCCTCATGGCGCCGAAGTTCACCGCCGAAGCCCTCGAAATCGCCGCCGCCAAGAAAAACGTGCGCGTATTGGAAGTGCCGCTCGAAGCAGGCGCGAACCGCTTTGAACTCAAACGCGTCGGCGGCGGACTGTTGGTACAAACGCCCGACATCCACCGCATCAGCCGCGCCGATTTGAAAGTCGTCTCCAAACGCCAACCGACCGAGCAGGAATGGAACGATTTACTGTTTGTCTGGAACGTCGCCAAATACGTCAAATCCAACGCCATCGTGTTCGGCAAAGGCGGCCAGACCTACGGCATCGGCGCAGGCCAAATGAGCCGCGTGGACAGCACCCGCATCGCCGCCCGCAAAGCGCAGGACGCAGGTTTGGACTTAAACGGCGCGTGCGCCGCATCCGATGCCTTCTTCCCCTTCCGCGACGGCGTGGACGTGATTGCCGAACAGGGCATCAAAGCCATCATCCACCCCGCAGGCTCGATGCGCGATCAGGAAGTCTTCGACGCGGCGGACGAACACGGCATTGCCATGGTGGTGACGGGTATTCGCCATTTTAGGCATTGATTCAAGTTTGATTGAAACAAAGGTCGTCTGAAAATGTTTAACCGTTTTCAGACGACCTGTTTTTGTATTTTGATATTAGGAACACGACATGGACGAAGCAATTTTTTATCCAGCTACGCCTGAACAAAAAGCGGATTTGTGGGCGTTGTTTAAATGGTTGGAAGTGACGGAAGACGATTTGGCTGTTTTGCAGCGGGGCGAATGGGTTTATCATATTCAAGAAAGCCTTTGGGCTACGTTACGGAAGAGGGGATGGCCTTCAGGGGAGAATGACGATGGTTCCGGTGCGGAGCTGGAACAGGTTAAGAATTTTTATATCCGTGTAGATGAAAATGAAGAATCAATGCAGGACTTGGGGTACGGGGAAGAGTGGGCGGACATCTTTTGCGTCTTGGAAAGATATGGCGCAACATGGCGTTCGGATTGGAAATTCGAACCGGAAGAGATGGAAGCGATTGTCCGGAATCTATTAGGTTGGGAAGAATGGGAATGGGAGTATCCCGAAGAGACTTATAGTGAAGAACTGTTTCCCTATGTGCAAGCGGCATTGGAGAGGGATGGTTTGGTGTTATGTGACGTACCGACAGGCGATGATTGTTACCTGTTTGCGATTTTTTGGCTGGATGATATCGAAGCAGTACAGGCAACGGCACAACGCTTGGATTTGGAAGTGGAGATTTGTTGATTTGTCCCGTTCGCGATGAGCGGGGGCGATAATATAGTGGATTAACTTTAAACCAATACGGCGTTGCCTCGCCTTGCCGTACTGGTTTAAAGTTAATCCACTATAAAACGCGCAACACGGGTAGAAACTGTGTTGCGCGTTTTATTTATTTGAGTCTGCGCTTGTCGGATTCGGCAAGGTTTTTATACCGTTTATTTTTGCCATTGGGGAGCAAAATCAGCTTGCGATAGGGATATTGCCAACAATTTTTCGCTTTCTAGAGGCATATTTTTCTTTTAAACAACAGTTTTATTCATGGTGTCCCATATTTTGAAAATACAGGGAAATCATGGAATTAATAAAAAATTAATGAATAAAAATAATCGCTTAAAAATGATAATTGATTAGAGTGTTAACCTTAAATACAACAAAAATTATATTTACTGCGAGTATTGTTACAAATCTTAAAATATTTACTAGCTATACAACGATTATCCTGATATTATACCGTTCATCATAAATACACCGATTATCGTTAAATTAAACCATTTGTCTGGTCAGTGATTGAACGGAGCAATCCTGATTCTGTTTGCAGAATTAAATATAGAGAGCCATATCTTATGACTACCGTTGCAATCGACATCCAACCGCAATTTCGCTTTACCTGTATGGCTGCTAATGCAACCCATTTTTTGTTGCGTCCGGAAAATATGGTTAATGAACTTAACCGCCAGGCAGCGTTGGCAGATAAAAGGGTTTTAATTGAGAATGTGAGCATTGATCCGGAGAGCATTTGTGCGACCGTCGTCAATCGCAACGGTGTCATGTTCGGCCGACCGTCCGGTTTTTTCAGCCAATGCGCCGGAGGTTGTCGCGGGACGCATTTGCTCCAAGGTTTGCCCTCTCCGGCAGATTACGATCATGCGCTCGAATTAAGCAGTAAACATGTTCACGGTGCTTGTTTTCATGAAGCCAATGAGGCAAACAGCACAGGACTGTTGGAATGGCTGCACGAACAAAAAGCCGATACTGTCATTATTGGCGGATTGGCCATCGAAGAAACTGTCGCCAATACGGCCAAGCAATTGTCTTGGTACAGCGATAATCTTCATATTATTGTCAATCTCGGTGCCTGCCACGGCTATGCGCCTGAAAGCACCATCGAGACTATCTACCAAATGCGGAAAATGGGCATCACTGTTGCTTCAAATACCGAAGCCATTCCAGAGCTGATGCGTCGTTTCTCCGGCATAAACCAGGTTAAAGTGTCGTAATCTCTTGCTATTACTCCCAGCTGCAAGAGTTTCTTAGGGTCGCCTTTTGGCGGCCCGTTTTTTATCTGCATTTGTTATAGTGGATTAACTTTAAACCAGTACGGCGTTGCCTCGCCTTAGCTCA
>CAUOMQ010000104.1:0-9623 GCA_963456805.1 uncultured Neisseria sp.
CGTACACGGCGGACGTTGCCGCCTTGTCTCATTTTTATTTTAATCCACTATAAAAAGGTCGTCTGAAAACAGTTTTGGGTAACTGTTTTCAGACGACCTTTCCCTTACTGCGGCCAAAACCGCTCAAGCACGGTTCGGCTTGACGTTTATCCTAATTGGCTGCGTTGACGCACAAAGAATCAATCTTGCCCGCGCGTGGGAAGCGGATGGTGTAGCGTCCTTTTTGGTTGATTTCGGCAAAGCTGAAGCGGTCTTCAGGCGTATCGCCGTCCGCGCCCACTTCCAAATCAACGCGTTTGCCTTTCGGGTCTTTCACGACCACATTAGGGCTGACGGGCGCGAATGAAAGCATCAAACCATTGCCTTCCGTCACCTTAAAGCTGTACACCTCGCCGCGTTTGACCTTCATAGGTTGGTCGATGCAGCCCGTTTCATTCAAGGGCAAATTTTTTTCCGCATAAGCAAAAGCAGTGCTGCCCAAGCCTAAAGCAAGCATCAGGGAAAAACTCAGAGATTTCATAAGGTTTCCTTTGAGATTTAAATATTCAAACGAAGCGGGATTATAGCACTGATTATTTGGCATCCGCGCTAGGCGAGACGAAAAATAATCCAACTAACATAAAACTCAACCATCCCTCCGTTCCAACACCTTCCTCGCCGCCTCTACGCCCCAATACAAGGCTTCTTCGAATACCGAATAGCCGCTCAAATCGCTGTGGGCAAACAGTAATCCTGACGCTCGGTTTCTGATTTTTAACAAAGATTCGTCGTTCAGATACCCGACTTTCGGTACGCTCATGCCGTGTCCGCGCACTGTAACATCGACGTGTGAAACGTGTTGCCAGAAGCCCTCTCCGTAGGCGGCGATCAAGTCTTTGGCGGCCAAGTCGCGCAGTTCTTCGTCGGAGGCGTCGAGCAGTTGGCGGCGGACGGCTTGCGGGGTGTCGTGGTTGAGCGCGGCGTAGGCGGTGAAGATGGTGCGTTCGGGACGGGCGAGGCGGATGAGCTGGTTGGTGGCGACGACGTAGCCGAGTCCCTGGCTGCCGTAGATGACGTTGTCCCACGCCGTTTCGCTGTTGTTTTTTTCTTTCGGGAAGCTGTGCAGCTCGAAATTGGCGACCAACCACGGGGCGTATTCGGGAATGTTCAGCCCGTATTGCGCGGGATTTTCAACGATGCGGGCGGCGACCATCAACGGCATGGCGGAGATAACGTGTTGCGCGGTCAGGGCGACGGTTTCGCCGCTTGAATTGTCGCGCAGCCAAACTTCGATACGGTCGTCTGAAAGCGGTTTGATTTTGACGGCGGATGCGTTGATGGAAGCGGGTTTGTCTAGGCGGATGCGGTTTTCAGACGACCATTGCCAACCTTCCTGCAAACCGGCATGGCGGCGCAGGTTTTCAGAAAGATGCGCCAAACCTTCGGGCCAAGTGAGGACGGTTTCCGCGCTGTTGCGGGCGGCAAAGTAATGCAGTCCGGCAAAGGCGGATACTTGCGCCATGCCCTGTCCGTAATCGTCGCGGCAGCAGTAATCGAGATACCACAAGAGTTCGGGCGAGGTGTAGCCTTCTTGCGTAAGCCATTGTTTAAACGTCAGGCTATCGAGTTTGCGCCACGTTTCGTCTGCCGATGACAGGGCTATCGGAATGGCGAAAATCTTTTTGCCGTCGCTGCCGTAAGCCTGTTTTAGACGACCGATTAAATCGAAAAAACGTTTGGAATCCGCATCTTCTTTCGGCAACAAGTGTTCCTGCCATTTATCCTGATACAAAAGGCGCGACTCGGGCGCGTAACACAAATCGGTTTCCCTGAAACTGCCGTCCGATTGCAAGATACCAAAATCCGCCAGCATCTCGCGCACATACGCGCTCTCTTTCGACGGCAAGGCAAGATAATGCGCGCCGCTCGGCGCTTGCAGGCCGTCTGAAGCGGAGTAGGCGGCATTGTTGCCGTTGCGCTCAAACCCTTCCGCCAGCAATACATCACGATGACCGTGTTTCGCCAAATACCACAGCGCCCCCAAACCCGCCGCGCCGCCGCCGAGTATCAGCGTATTGCATTCGTAACGGCGGCTCGGCGGGCTGAGCAATTTCCCGTCGCGCAGCAAATGTCCCAACGGCAGCCCGACGCGGTTGACGGAAACCGGCGGTTTGCGGTTGAGGCGGTTGTAAGTCAGCCAAGAGAAAGAGGAAGCGGCGGCAAGCGCGGCGGTGTAACTGAAGAATTGACGGCGTGTCGGCATGGGGTTGAATGTTGGTTTAGGGTTCTGACTGGTCGTCTGAAAACATCAAGACGGTTTCAGACGACCTTTTGATGAAATGTTTCCATCAATTTTGTTTGACTGCGGATGCTTGTTGAAAACGTTTTTTATTAAGCAGGGTGCCAATGAAAAAATCAATTCGTTTCCCATCAAAAAATACAGCCCCTCGGATGTTTTTACATACCGGATCCCGTGAAACATACGAAAATCCATTATCCTCTTCTGAAACGTCTGATTCTTGAATGATGCCACTGATATTTTTGAGACATTGTCTATATACCGCTTCTCGTTTGGCATCGTCTTTCATCCACTCGCTGTACTGTTTTTCCTCTTTCTCCTGCAATACTAACCTGTAAAACATCCCAATTCTTGGAAACTCTTCTTCATATTTGGCCTCTGAAATCGAGAGCTCTTCTACAGTCTGATCCTGAAATTTTTTAAAGAGCACACGGATATGTATCTGGCACGATACGCCTTTTACCCAGTTTATTGATGCCTTACCATTACTACAATGCTCTGCTTCTTCCGCAATCAATTCATCGATACTTTTTTTCTGCAACTCTTCCTCTAGAGACTTGGTTTTGTCAGCAAGTACCTGTCCCAATGCGATGTCAATTAATACCGGCTCCCTCTCTTCCGTACCCAATGCATCAGTTACCATGCGCGAATGGTCTTCTTTCATGATACTTTCGAAGTCTTGCCAAGGTATTTGGGCATATTTCTGCGCCAAAATTTCTTTGATTTTTGCAACTTCAGGTGATTTTTCCAGCCGCTCCCATTCTGGCCGTTCCCCCTCTTTCTTTTTCAAATTTTGTTTGATCTGCTTTATCAGAATTTCTCTGTCAACAGCCTTACTTAAATTTATAGGCAGCTCCAATTGCTCCATGACCCGATTCGCAATGGCGCATTCTGGATAAAACACATAATAGTAGGAAGAATCTTCGTGTTCGGATTCATCAACTTGGGTTACCGCCACTTTGTCCTTAAGTTGTTTAAAGCATCTTCTGTATTCAGCCTCGAGTTTGCTGTGGTCCAACATTAATGTCTTCTCAATGTTTTTCCAATCTACCTCTGTGGCGGCGCGGTAGGCGGCTGTCAAGATGGGCGTGGGAATGTGCTTGCCATCGCTATATTCTAATTCTGTCTGAACGAGTTCAGATAATGTTTTTTCTGAGAATTTCTCTTTTAAAACATAATAATAAGCTTTACACAAAGGAATATGATCCCAAGCCTCCTTCTGACAGCTTTGCGGGATTTCTTTGTTCAGTGTTTCAATGTTTTTTGTTTTCAATTCATTCAAAAACGGCTCCGCCTTATCAGCAAAGATGCGGTCTATGGCTTCTCTTTTAGCCTGTTCTTCCAACGAACTGTCGGCATTTATGGAGTGAACGGATTCTTGATGTAAAGCCGTTGAATAGAATGTTTTCCAATCTTCTTCGGCATATTTCTTTTCCCATTCGGTTTTGAATTGCATGGCTTGCTTTTCAATTTTCTGATTAAGCGCTTCTTTTTCCGCATTTTCTTTCTGCCATTCATGGAACAGCTCGGCGGAGTCAACAGCCGTCCATGCTGCGAAACAGGGTAATAATTCGATGTTGTCAGGGTTCAACATCAAAAGATCGTCGGGATACGCCGCAATCATTTGTCGTCCATCGACGTTTTCCATATCAACGCCCGCCTTCTTGAACACGTCGTCTTTCAAACATTGTTCTTTTTTAGTTTTGGCTTCGTCGAGATGCTGGAAATAATACACGCGGTCTTTGACGGGCAACGTGATGGGGGCTGAATTTGGCTGACTGATACACGCGCCTAAAGAGAGGGCGGATAAAGCGAGGATGGCGGAAGTGCGTAAGCGCATTGTTAGTTCCTTAGTCAGGATATTTTTAAAATTTAAAAATGGGGTCGTCTGAAAACCTAGACACAACGGTTTCAGACGACCTTTTGATGAAATGTTTCCATCAATTTTGTTTGACTGCGGATGCTTGTTGGAAACGTTTTTTATTAAGCAGGGTATCGATTAAGTCTCTGAAACGTAATGATTCAACCGAGACATCAGAGCTAAACGCCAGGCATCCGGGCACCTGTCTCACATACGAAGATCCATCATCCATTTCTGAAACATTTGATTTCTCGATGACTCCACTGATCTTTTTGAGACATTCCCTATATGCCACTTCTCGCTCGGCATCATCTTTGTTCAGCTCAAAGTATTGTTTTGTCTGTTTTTCATTCAATACCAAATAGTAGGCTGTCTGAGCCAATGAATGCCCTTCTTCATATTTATCTTTTAAAGTAAAAAGTTCTTCCAAAGTCTGATTCTGAAATTTTTTTGAAAGGGCACGGAAAGGTACGTCACACCGAACATCTTCTCGCCAATCTATTGCTTCTTCGCCGCGACAGCTGGCGGGCATTTCGGCAATCAGTTTATCGATGCTCTTTTTCGCCAATTCATCCACGAGAGGCTGGATTTTGTCAGTAAACATCTGTTCCAACACCATAGACATTATCTTTTTCTGCTTCTGCTCCTCTTCCGTTCCCGAGAAAATGTTTGCCATACTCGGATAGTCTTTTTCTACGGCACTTCTAAAATTTTGCCAAGGTGTTTGGGCGTATTTCTGTGCCCAAATTGTTTTGGTTTGTGCAAATTCGGGCGATTTTTCCAACTGCTCCTGTTCTTTTTGGCTGTCTTCCCCCTCTTTCCAGCGTTGTTTGAATTGCTTCATCCAAACTTCTCTGTTAACAGCCTCACTTAAATCGGTAGGCAGATTCAACTGTTCCATGACTTGATTCGTAATGACGCATTCGGGATAAGATTCAAAATACTCGGATGGAGTGTCTCCTCTATAGTAAGTAATCTGTATTATCTTAATTTTATCCCTGATTTTTTTAACACATTGCGTGTATTCGGCATCGAGCTTACGGTAATCCGACATTAAAACCGCAGACATTTTTTCCGAACTCACCTCCAATGCAGAACGGTAGGCCATTGACAAAATGGAAGCAGATAAATGCCCGTCGTCATTATATTGTTTTTCCATGTCTGACAATTCAGATACTGTTTTTTCCGAGAGTTTCTCTTTTAAAGCATGATAATAGGCTTTGCATGAAGGGATAAGGTTCCAAGCTCCCTCTCGACAGCTTTGCGGGATTTCTTGAGTCAGTATTTCGATGTTTTTTGTTTTCAGTTCATTCAAAAACGGCTTCGCCTTATCAAAAAAGATACGGTCTATGGCTTCTCTTTTGGCAAGCGCTTCCAATCGGTTTTGTCTATTCTGTGAATCAACGGATTCTTGACGCAAAGCCTCGGGGTAGAATGTATTCCAATCTTCATTGGCGTATTTCTTTTCCCACTCTGTCTTGAACCGGATGACCTGCTTTTCAAATTTTTGTTTCAGCGCTTCTTTTTCCGTATTTTCCTCTCTCCATCTACTCATTGGCTCTACAGCATTATTTGCCGCCCATGCGGCGAAACAGGGTAATAATTCGGCGTTTTCAGGATTCAGCATCATAATATCGTCGGGAAACTCAGCTATCATTTGTCGATCACCGACACTTTCCATATTAACGCCCGCTTTTTTAAACACGTCGCCTTTCAAACATTGTTCGTTTTTAGTTTTGGCTTCGTTAAGATGCTCGAAGTAATAAATATAGTCTTTGACGAGAGGATTGATGGGCTCAGGAGATTGGGAACCGGTAGATGCCGAATTTGGCTGACTGATACACGCGCCTAAAGAGAGGGCGGATAAAGCGAGGATGGCGGAAGTGCGTAAGCGCATTGTTAGTTCCTTAGTCAGGATATTTTTAAAATTTAAAAATGGGGTCGTCTGAAAACCTAGACACAACGGTTTCAGACGACCTTTTGATGAAATGTTTCCATCAATTTTGTTTGACTGCGGATGCTTGTTGGAAACGTTTTTTATTAAGCAGCGTTTTAGTAAAGTAGTCGAAACGTGACTCTTCAACTGGAAGACTAGAGCTAAACGCTAGACATCCCGGCGCCCGCCTAGCATACGAAGAACCATTATCCTCTTCTGAAACATATGATTTTTCGATGATTCCACTGATATTTTTGAGACATTGCCTATATGCCGCTTCTCGCTTGGTATTATCATTGCTCAGTTCAAGGTATTGTTTTCTCTCTTTTTCATGCAATACCGAAGAGTAGGCTACGTAAACCAATAAAAACCCATCTTCATCTTTATTTTCATATTTATCTTTTGAAGCGGAAAGCTCTTCTAACGTCTGATTCTGAAATTTTTTTGAGAGAGCGCGGGAATATACTTTACATTGACTATCTGCTAACCAATCTATTTTTCCTTCATCGCGACAGCTGGCAGGAATTTCGGCAATCAGTTTATCGATGCTGTTTTTCGCCAATTCATCCACGAGAGGCTGGATTTTGTCAGTAAACACCTGGTTCAATGCTATGACCATTATCTGATGCTGCTTTTGTTTCTGCTTCGGTTTCTCTTCCGTACCCGAGAAAATGTCTGCCATATTCACCGGATAGTCTTTTTCTACGGTGCTTATGAAATTTTGCCAAGGTGTTTGGGCGTATTTCTGAGCCAAGATTGTTTTGGCTTGTGCGACCTCAGGCGTTTTTTCCAACTGCTTCCATTCTTTTTCGCTGTTTGCTTCCGTTTCCCGGGTTTGTTTGCCGAAATTTATCCAAACCGCGCTGTCAATAACCTTATTTAAATCAGTAGGCAGCTCCAACCTTTCCATGACTTGATTCGTAATAACGCATTCCGGATAAAGTTCTAAATAAAAGGAAGGTGTGAAATGTTCCGTGTTATTTATCTGGGACTCTGTTGCTGCTATTTTATCGCCGATTTTTTTAGTACATTGCATATATTCGGTATTGAGTTTGCGATAGTCCAGCATTAATGCTTTATCCATTCTTTCTGAATTTCCCTCCACCGCAGAACGGTAGGCAGCCGACTGAACGGTAGCAGGCAGATGCTTGGCACCTTTATATTGTTTTTCCATACCCGCCAATTCGGATAATGTTTTTTCTGAGAATTTATCCTTTAAAACATGATAATAGGCTTTACACGAAGGAATAAGATCCCAAGCTCCCTTACGACAGCTTTGTGGAATTTCTTGGGCCAATGTTTCAATGTTTTTTGTTTTCAATTCATTCAAGAACGGCTCTGCCTTATCGACAAAAATGCGGTCGATGGCTTCTCTTTTGGCCCGATCTTCCAATCGGTTTTTTCTATTCCGCGCTTGAACAGATTCTTTACGCAAAGCCTCGGGGTAGAATGTGTTCCAATCTTCATTGGCGTATTTCTTTTCCCATTCGGCTTTGAACTGGCTGACCTGCTTTTCAAATTTTTGATTAGTCGCTTCTTTTTTCGCATTTTCCTCCTGCCATTTGCGCAGTGGTTCTGCAGCATTGTTTGCCGTCCATGTGGCGAAACAGGGGGATAATTCGGTGTTGCCAGGATTGAGCATCAAAATATCGTCGGGATACTCCGCAATCATTTGTCGTTCATCGGCGTTTTCCATATCAACGCCCACCTTTTTAAACACGCCGTCTTTCAAACATTGTTCGTTTTTAGCTTTGGCTTCGTCGAGATGCTCGAAATAATAGATGTAGTCTTTGGCGAACGGGTTGATGGGTGTTGATGATAAAGAACTGGTGGGTGCCGAACTTGGGTTGCTGATACACGCGCCTAAAGAGAGCACGGATAAAGAGAGGATGATGGAAGTGCGTAAGTGCATTTTGGTTCCTTGATGTTCTTAGTGAGAATATTTTTGGGGGTTTTAAAATGAGGTCGTCTGAAAACAGATTGAGACTGTTTCAGACGACCTTTACAGGTTTTATTATTCTATTGGCGGCTGCGTATCGTCCAATATTCCTTCGCCACGTTGCGCAACCGTCCAAACTGCCCGTTCTGCCGCCAATTCCCTGCACAATACTTCCTTCACTTTTTCCAACTTCATGCCGCCGCAGATAAATGCGTCTATGGCGGCGAAGCGGTGTTCCGGCCAAGTGTGGATGCTGATGTGGGATTCGGCGAGCAGTAAGATGCCGGTAATGCCGCCTGCTCCGCCGAAGGTGTGGAAACGCTCGGCGAGGATGGTGGCTTCTGCAGCTTGGGCAGCGGCTTTGAGGGCGGTTTTCAGACGACCTTCGTCTTTCAAGACAGCTTCATCACAACCATATAAATCTAAAAGGCCATGATTGCCGGGGATATGGGTCATTTATGGCCTCCGGAGAAACCTCCGCCGCCGTAATAGCCACCTGAGTGCATACGCGAGCCGTCGGAGTCGGAAGAGCCGTAGCTGATGATCATGGAGATGATGATGATAATGGTGCTGAAAATGATGTAAGTGGCTCTCGACATGTTAATCCTCGTCCTCGTCTTCTTTGCCCATAGTCCACAACAACCAAGTTCCTATAAAGATGACGGTAAATGAGGCAGAGTTGCCGTCGGTCAGCAGCGCAGGAAGGTTGACGACAACCAAGATGACGATCATGACAAACCGCAATTGGTTATCGACCCCGTCTGCGTTCATTTTTGCCGTGTATCTGGGCGCTTCCGCCTGCAAACCGAAAGCGCCGGCAACTTTGCCGTAGGTAGTGCGCGTGCTTTTACTCCATGCCAGCTCGTGCTCGGTCAGCTCGGCACACAGTTTGCTATTGCTGCCGACTTGGTAGTCGGTGTAATACGCCAAATCACCCGAACGGATATGCCAGTAAAACGCGCCGGCGACGACTTCGACTTTGCCGCCGTAGGAATAAAGTTCATCACAACCTTGCGGTTTGCGGGCGCTGTTTAAACGCGGCCAATTGTTTTGCGTTTCAGACTGGCTCCACTCGCCGTCGGACGATTCGACCAACCACAAAAAGCCTTTTTGCGGATTGTAAAGCAGGTATTCGACCCACCAACCGACCGGCGACAGTATCCGCCGTTTGCCTTCAAACATATATTCATAAGTCGCATCGGGATCCAGCTCGGAATACCTGACCGCACCCATCACAAAATAATCATTGTTATTCAGACGACCCTGCGTGCCGATAGGCAGGGTAAACAGTTTACTCTGCGACACACGCATGGCATTGGCAGTAATCAGCCGCGCTTTTTCCTTACCGACTTCCAATTGGCTGCCGCAGCTCGGGCAAATCAGAAAATCGGTGACACCGCTCAACCAATGGACGGATGACCCGCAATTCGGACAATTTTCCGAATGATGGCTGCCTTTCAGACGACCTGCCGTTTCACGGATTTGGTCGTCGGTACGGGTATTCTGCAGTTTCAGTTCATTTAGGCCGACCATACTGCCGTAATAGATTTCGGGGGGATCATCGCCGTAATCTATCGTCAGGAAAAGACCTGAGCATCGCCAGTCTATG
>CAUOMQ010000105.1:0-9359 GCA_963456805.1 uncultured Neisseria sp.
ACCGCCGACATTCTGCTTGTAAGGCAGACGCTCTACCAACTGAGCTAATCACCCTTGTCGCTGCATTTGCGAAGACGCTATTAAATCAAAAAAGCACCCGCCGCGCAAGCTTTATTTTTCAGTGTATTAGGTATTTCCTTGCAAACTCCAGTTTTCAAAAGAAATAATTTCCTCCTGTCTGCCTGCGACGACCAAAATATCATTTGGTTGAAGCTGGAAATCCAAGTCGGGGTTTTCTATCCTGCTTGTGTTTCGGCGGATAAATAGAAGTTTGATGCCGGCGTTATCCAAAGGTAAATCACGGATGGTTTTGCCGATGGCGTAGGCTTCGCCGGTCAGAGGGAAGGCGTGGCGGCATATGGATTTGCCTTCTTCACCGAATCCGTTTTCATCATCGCTGCCGACAAACAAGCCTTCCAGAGAGGCGTAGCGGCTGTGTCGGATGTTGGTAATGGTTTGATAAACGTGGCTGTATGTCGCGCCATTGCCCAACATGGCGTAGCTTGCCAGCACCAAGCTGGTTTCTTTGGTATCGGATACTGCCTCTTCTGCGCCCATATCTGTGAAGATTTTGACGTAATCGTCATTGGTCGCCCGAACATACACGGGCATGCTCGGATGCAGTGACATGATATTGTCGAGAACATGTTGGGTTTCGTGCATATTGTTCAGGGTAATGACCACCATTTTGGCGCGTTCCAAACCTGCGGCTTCCAAGACTTCCCGCCGCTTGGCATCGCCGAACGAAACCGGCTCGCCCGCATTGCGTGCCACCTGAACCCTGCCGATATCAAGGTCGAGGGCGAAGTAGGGGATGTTTTCCTGAGCCAAGACGCGTCCGACGGTCTGACCGCCGCGTCCGAAACCGATAATCAGGACGTGGTCGGATTTGCTCATGGTTTCTACCAACATGCTGTGCAAATCCAATGCCTTCATATCCCAGCTTGATTTGACAAAACGGCTGACGATGGCATCGCTGCTTCCCAAGATAAATGGGGCGATAATCATGGACAACAGAATCGCTGCCGTAGCCGCCTGTTCCAGCTCTGGCGACACCATATTCATTTTGCTGGAGATGTTTAACATCACAAAACCGAATTCGCCGCCTTGTGCCAAGTAGAGGGCTGTTTTCAAGCTGTCTGAAATCGGATGCTTCATATGCAAAGCGATGAAAAAGACGACCAATGCTTTCAATACCAGCAGGATTGCCAGCAAAATCAGAATCTGCTGCCAGCCGCCGATTAAAGCCTGGATATCCAGTTTCATGCCGACCGTGATAAAGAAGAAGCCGAGCAGAATATCGCGGAACGGACGGATGTCGTCTTCCACTTGGAAACGGTATTCCGTTTCCGAAAGCAGCATACCGGCGACGAATGCGCCCAATGCCATCGACAAGCCTTCCAGTTCGGTCAGATAAGCTACGCCCAAGGTTACCAGCAGGACGTTGATCATAAACAATTCAGACGACTTGCGTTTGGCGACCAGTCTGAACCAGCGCGACATCACCTTGCTGCCGACGACGAATAATACGCCCAGCGTGACCAGCATTTTCAATCCGGCAAGACCAAGCGCCGCCCCCAAGCTGCCTTCATCGCCCTTTCCTGACAACGCGGGAATCAGGATCATCAGCGGTACGACGGCAATATCCTGCATCAACAAGACACCCATCGCCATTTGACCATGTGGTTGTCCCAATTCGGTTTTTTCGGACAGGATGCGGCTGACGATTGCCGTGGACGACATGGTCATCGCCCCGGCTGCGGCAAACGCCCAATTAAAGCTGACGCCCATCAACATCAAAATGCCGATAATCGACAACATGGTCACAATGACCTGCAAACCGCCCAAACCGAACACCAAGCGGCGCATGGCTTTGAGCTTGGGTAGGGAGAATTCGAGACCGATACTGAACATCAGGAATACGATACCGATTTCGCCCAGATAATCAGTCGCATGGCCTTGCGGAATCAGCTTCAACATACCCGGACCGGCGATAAAACCAACCAAAAGATAACCGAGCATGGAAGGAATGTTGAATTTACGGCAATAAATCACCGTAATGACGGAAACGAGGAGGACGATAACGATGGGTGCGAGGGAAAAAGTTTCGTGCATAGAGCGGGCGGCCTTTTATTTGGAAAACAAGTTATATTTTTGATAGGCCGTCTGAAAACACGCAGAGGGTGGTATCAACGGGTTATCTAAACGGATAGTCAAAATTATATCAAAAAATCTGTAAAGTAATGCTTTATATAGCCAAAAAAATGCTGTTCGAAATATCGGCAGTGGGATTTGGGTATCTGGTGGCGGGGCGATTGCTTCAGAGTGAATGAGTTTTAAATCAGGGGTGTATCGGCAACATGCAATAATTAGATAAGTTATTGTAAAGTTTTATCGGTTAAAAGGGTCGTCTGAAAACTTGATTTCAGACGACCCTTTTAGTGCTTAATGCGGTTTCAAATAAGCAAGATATGTTGCTTTACGAGTACATTCCGACGACTACTCTTTCTCCAGCGCATATATTACCGCCCTATGCGTCTCACCCGTCGGCTTGGAAAAGAAGTGTTCTTCAGTGTGATGAGGATAAAATCCGCATTTTTCCAGCATGCGTTGCGAAGGGGTATTTTCCTGATAAGCCACAGCCCAAAGCCGCTCCAGAGACAATTCCTCAAAAGCATAGGCGACAACTGATTGCACCGCTTCGGTTGCATAACCCTTTCTCCAAAAATCCTCGCCCAGCCAATAACCTATTTCCGCTTCATGGTCGCTCATCGACAGATTGCTTTCATTTTGAAAAAGCAGGCCGATGCTGCCTATCGCTTGATTATCTTCCAAGCAAATGGCAAAACTATGCGGCTTGCGGAGGACGTGTTCAATAATTTCGCGGCTTTCCTCCACGCTGGTATGAGGAGGCCAGCCGCACATCGCTCCGATTTTAGGGTTGCGGGCTTGTTCGTACACCGATTCAGCATCGGTCAGCGTCCAAGAGCGGAGGATTAGGCGGACTGTTTTTAGTGTTTCCATGCTCAAAAATGCCTAATATTGTTTGGAAATTTTGTTGAAACGCTGCTTTCAGACGACCTTAGCAAAGTGCAGGCTGCTTCTGGTTTTGAATGTGCGAAAAGCAGCCTGCACTTTTGGTTTACAACCCCAACTCCCCCCAAATCTCATCAATCTTAGCCGTAACCGCAGAGTCTTTTTTGATTACCCGTCCCCATTCGCGGTCGGTTTCGCCCGGCCACTTGTTGGTCGCATCCAAGCCCATTTTGCCGCCGAGTCCGCTGACGGGGCTGGCGAAGTCGAGATAGTCGATGGGCGTGTTTTCCACCAAAACGGTATCGCGTACGGGGTCCATGCGCGTGGTTACTGCCCAGATGACTTCTTTCCAGTCGCGCACGTTCACATCGTCATCCACCACGATGATGAATTTGGTGTACATAAACTGGCGCAGAAACGACCAACAACCCATCATCACGCGCTTGGCGTGTCCGGCGTACTGTTTTTTCATGCTGACCACCGCCATGCGGTAGGAGCAGCCTTCGGGCGGCAGGTAGAAATCGGTGATTTCGGGGAACTGCTTTTGCAAGAGCGGCACGAACACTTCGTTCAACGCCACGCCCAAAACGGCAGGTTCATCGGGCGGTTTGCCCGTGTAGGTGGAGTGGTAAATCGGGTTTTCGCGCATGGTGATGCGTTCGACCGTGAATACGGGGAAATGATCCTGCTCGTTGTAATAGCCGGTGTGATCGCCGTATGGGCCTTCCAACGCGGTTTCGTTAGGATGGATGACGCCTTCCAGCACGATTTCGGTACGGGCGGGTACTTGCAAATCGTTGCCGATACATTTCACCAGTTCCGTCCGCGAACCGCGCAGCAGTCCGGCAAACTGGTATTCGCTCAAGGTATCGGGAACGGGCGTTACCGCACCCAAAATGGTGGCGGGGTCGCAGCCGAGCACGACGGCGACGGGATACGGCGTATCAGGATTGAGTTTGCGGAATTCCTGATAATCCAACGCGCCGCCGCGGTGCGACAGCCAGCGCATAATCAGCTTGTTTTTGCCGATTAATTGCTGGCGGTAAATGCCTAAGTTTTGGCGTTTTTTGTGCGGACCGCGCGTGACGGTCAAGCCCCACGTTACCAGCGGCGCAACGTCTTCCGGCCAGCAATGCTGAATCGGCAGTTTATACAAATCAACGTCTTCACCTTCCCACACGATTTCCTGACACGGCGCATTTTTCACCACGTTCGGCGCCATGCTCCAAATGTCTTTCAACAGCGGCAGTTTGGAAAACGCGTCTTTGATGCCTTTGGGCGGTTCGGGTTCTTTCAAATACGCCAGTGTCTGCCCGATTTCGCGCAGCTTGGACACGCTGTCCGCACCCATGCCCATCGCCACGCGTTCGGGTGTGCCAAACAGGTTCGCCAACACGGGATAATCATAACGCGTACCGTCGGGCTTAATCGGGTGTTCAAACAGCAACGCCGGCCCTTCGGCGCGCAGCACGCGGTCGGCGATTTCGGTCATTTCCAAATGCGGGGAAACGGGATGCGCGACGCGTTTGAGTTTGCCCTGCTGTTCGAGCATGGCGATGAAGTCGCGTAGGTCTTTGTATTTCATGTTGATCCTTAGTTGAGGTCGTCTGAAAACCGGACTTTGGATTTCAGACGACCTGAATCATAGATTGCAATATAGCTTCGGGGCATTCGCTGTTTTCGGCAAAAAACCAATATTTACCATATGGATTGTGAATACTGAACTTCCAGCCCTTGTAGCAGAAATCTATCCACGTTTCGCCTGTTATTTCATTAGAAACGAAGGCGGTAGGGGTCCGCCTAAGCGGCGGACAATTTGCCGCAGCAGGCTCGACGGCGGGCAGGTTTGCGGCAGTTGCAGGAACAGGCGGGAGCCGTCGGACATGGTTTCGTTCAATAGAGGGCGGTTTGCCATTTGGTCCTTAATAGTCTGCACCGAATGCCGCCTCTATCCTTGCCTGCGCTTCGGCATATTCTATGCCGTGATAAAAGTCGCGTACCAGCGGATGTTCGCTGCCTTGATGCAGTTGCAGCAGGGGACGCCGGTTGTCGGACTGGGTAACGACATTGCAGTGCAGGCCGAAGGTGTCGGATTCGTAAGGGGGCAGCCAGTTGCATATCCTGCCGAAATAAACGACGTTTTCCGGATTGTCGTGAAAGTCGCTTTGATAGTCGTTAAAACTATTTTCGCTGACGGATACCCACACGCCGTATTCCAGCGTTTCCTCATGCCCGATAATCGGAATAAGCAGCACCGCGCGGATAAAGCGGTCGGTTTGGTCGGGATAGCGGATGATGCAGAAATCAGAATCGCATTCCGCTTGATAAGCAATGCGTTCTTCTTCACTGAGTTGGTTATAGGGATCGGGAGTGGCAAAGCAGAGCGCCGGCATGTCTTCATGTTTTTCGCCGCAGGAAGTGCAAGTGTACATGATGGATTCCTTTTGAGTTTTAGGTGGGACCGGTTTTCAGACGACCTTTTATAGTGGATTAACTTTAAACCAGTACGGCGTTGCCTCGCCTTGTCGTACTATCTGTACTGTCTGCGGCTTCGTCGCCTTGTCCTGATTTAAATTTAATCCACTATATAACTGGTTTGAAGTCCGGGTCGTCTGAAAAACAGGGCGCAGTCTATATTGCACTAGTGGTTTTTTCGGCTGTGGTTTTCAATGCCTTCTGCCACGGTGGCTAAGAAATCCAGATATTTCGGGTCTTCGTCCAGCCACGCTTCGTTGTCCAAACCCATGTAGGCGCGCATCAACTCGTCAGCGGCGCGTTCCATATTGCCCAATTCAAACTGCGCCTGTCCTAAACGCAAATGCAAAAACGGGTTGCCGATTGCGTCCGGGCAATACATGGCGTGGCTTAAATGCTCGTGCGCGGCGGTAAAATCGCCGCTCAAGAAATCAGCATCGCCGATGGCTGCCAGAATCCATGTTGCCGCTTCCCAGTCGGTTTTCGGTTCGGGCAACAAATCCCACGCCTGCCAATAAAGGCCGAGTGCCTCGGCGTATTGCCCGTCTTCCGCCAATGTGTCGCCTTGTTCGCAAAGCCGGCAAATGGTGTCGTAGGTTTGGTCGTTTAATTCGCTCATGGTTTATGTCCAATCGTAAGTAAATAGAACAAGTCTGCTGATCGGCTCATACAGCATGACAATATTGTCTGCGCCATGGGAATAGGAATAGCCGCAAGCTGAGGCGATATGGTAAAAACGATTGCCATTGTGGGTAATGGTGACGTTCCCGTCTTCGTCTTGCGTCATTTTGTAAGCAGACGGGATGTCGTCTGAGGTTGACCAGTTGCTGCTTTCAATGCGTTCTCCACCCAAGCTGTTCAGAAATAATCCGTCATACTCGCTGTAATAGGGCTCTCCGCCGTAATACCCTGTTTTTTCCTGAAATGCTTTTTTCTGTTCGGCATAGTTTTTCAGGTTTTCGGCAAAATATTTTTCCAAATATGGATCGGTCAGCAAATGTTTGTTGGCCGGACTGCGGAGAAAATAACGCTCGTCACCCAAAAATTCGTAACGGTTGTCTTCAGTCAAGCGGAATGAAAGCCAGTTAATCCCGATAAATTCATTATGGGCGAACTGCGTCAGCTCGCCGATTAAGCCGTCACCTGGTTCCTGCGGATTGATCAAATGCAGCGTTATGCCTTTCCATTCGGGATTGATTTCCACTAAGTCGATACTGATACAAGGCAGAAAATGTTCTTTCAACCATGGCTGCTTTTCGGAAAACACGGTTTCAGCTTCGGGAAATGCATGTAGGTTTTCATTTAGTTCGTTAATAATTTCGCGATAATTCATGTTGTAGTCTTTATTGATGAGCGTTGGTTTATGTTGATGATGGATAAAGTTTAAATCCGAAGTCCGGGTCGTCTGAAAAACGGATTTTGGATTTCAGACGACCTGAATCATAGACGGTTTATATGCAGCTGCCCAAGGCTTTCAGTTCTTTTTTAACCACTTGCTTTTGCTCGTTGGTTTGGATGGTCAAAGATAAGAAAAAAGCATCGCAAGGGCTGAATTTGGACCAATGTTTTTTTACGGGGAAATGGCCTTCGGGCAGGTTGGAACTGTAATAATGGTCAGGTTCTTGAAACGCCAGTTTTAATCCGTATTTGTTTTGCCAGTCGCGCAGTTGCGCTTCAGTTGCGCCGATTGGAAGGCTGTCCAGCCGCTGCTGCCACATTTGTTGGCTGCGTTCCAATCCTTGGCGGTCGTAATCAATGCTAGAGCCGCAAGCGGTAAGTGAAAGGCCGGTGGTGAGCAATAATAGGGATAAGGTAAGGCGTACCATTTATGAATGTCCTTAGATGATGGTTTGAAACGATTGGCGTTCAGACGACCTTTTATGCTTTCGATTCATTCTGAGTCAGGGTCAATATTATTATCAAGAAAACGGCCTTTGTCAGCCATAAATATATTTTCTCATTTAAAATATGCATATTGACCAACCGTTAAGGAAACAATATGGAAATGCCTTCTATTCGGCTTTTTGAAGATTACTACATGATTTTTTAACCATGTTTGGCGACAAAATGTATAGTGGATTAAATTTAAATCAGGACAAGGCAACGAAGCCGCAGACAGTACAGATAGTACGGAACCGATTCACTTGGTGCTTCAGCACCTTAGAGAATCGTTCTCTTTGAGCTAAGGCGAGGCAACGCCGTACTGGTTTAAAGTTAATCCACTATAAAAAGGTCGTCTGAAAAACCTAAATCTGTTTTCAGACGACCTTACAAGTGATACGAGGTGTCTATATAGCCATCTCCTTTAATCAGAAACTTTTAAAAACACAATTTCGGGAAACAATATGAACAAATTGAATGGACAACACGCCGTAGAAAACGCCCTATCCTCCGGCATGGGCTGCTTTATGAAGGGCACCTTGGTAGAAACGGAAGAAGGCTGGACGCCGATAGACGAACTGAAGGTGGGCGATTTGGTGATGTCACGCCCTGAAAACGGCGTCGGCGAGGCCGTGCCCAAGCGGGTGGTAAATACCTTCCGTTATGAGGATAAGGAAGTGGTGATGCTGAAGTTTTCCCAATTCCCCGAAAGGAACGGGGGAGGGGCAACCCTAGTCGCTACCCCGAATCACCCGTTCTGCGTGTACGGCGTCATCACCAACCTGATTCTTGAGCATCTGGAGTTTGGCAAGCTCGGCGCCTATTGGAAGGGCTGCGATTACGACAGCAGCGATATGTTCAATGGGCCGGACGGCTGGGAAAAATACGAAGCCCTGTGGGCATTTAAGCATACCCCCTATGAAATGCGGCTGTACGAACAGCCGGTGTGGAAGCGCGCCGACCAGCTTGAGCGCGGCGACGTGGTGTTGGGTTGTCGCAAATATTATGTGGTGGAGGATTACCGCCCGCTGTATGCCTACCGCGATACCGACCAGGCATGGGCACAGCCAACCAATCTGGCTTACGGCTGGAAAGAGTCGGATTTAGGCAACAGCTATGAGATGGTTCTAACTGACGAATCGTTGAATTCTCCGACATTGGATTGGGCGGATGTACCAAATGACGAGAACCTGCTGTATGTGGACGAGGACGGACAACGGCATTACCGCCCCTACCGCACCACGGTTTATAACATCGAGGTTGAGGATTACCACACCTACTGTGTGGATACAGGGGGAATTCTAGTGCACAACCAGAACTGCGGCGCAGCCGGGTGGACAGCCCGGTAATCCGCGACGGCGGGCAACCGTAACGCCGCTGTTTGCAACAAAGGTCGTCTGAAACTTTCAGACGACCTGATGAGCGGCAATGAATGGGGTATTTATCATAGCTATTTTTCAAATCAGAAACTTTTAAAAACACAATTTCGGGAAACAATATGAACAAATTGAATGGACAACACGCCGTAGAAAACGCCCTATCCTCCGGCATGGGCTGCTTTATGAAGGGCACCTTGGTAGAAACGGAAGAAGGCTGGACGCCGATAGACGAACTGAAGGTGGGCGATTTGGTGATGTCGCGGCCGGAAAACGGCATCGGCGAGGCCGTGCCCAAGCGGGTGGTAAATACTTTCTGTTATGAGGACAAGGAAGTGGTGATGCTGAAATTTTCTTGTTTCCCTAACCGAAATGGGGGAGGGGCAAACCTAGTTGCCACCCCAAACCACCCGTTCTGCGTGTACGGTGTGGTTACTAACCTGATTCTTGAGCATCCTAAATTCGGTAAGCTCGGCGCCTATTGGAAGGGCTGCGATTACGACGACGGCGAAGACGTGTTTGCCGGGGATGAAGGTAGGGCGAGATACGAAGCCCTGTGGGCATTTAAGCACACGCCCTATGAAATGCGGC
>CAUOMQ010000106.1:0-9312 GCA_963456805.1 uncultured Neisseria sp.
GAGGGAGGGGGAGAAACGGGCGAAGGTGAGGTGGTAGGATTGGCGGGCAGTCATGGCGTTGAATTTAAAGATGACAATGAGGTTCGTATGGTAACTTGAACGTCATCAACGGTAAAGCAAATGGGATAAACGGTAGAAAGGTCGTCTGAATGGAGGTTTTTCAGACGACCTTGATAGATGTTTGGTTTCCAAGCCCAATCTACGCTTTTCTAATTTAAGATAATCCGAATCATGATAGTAAGCTTTTTAGCCACTCAATGAACCGATCAAACCAACTTCCTTTATTTTCCTTTAAAGATTTCTGTTCAGATTGGTTAGGAACCCTATCTACACATTCACCTCTAATATAATCTTGAACCCTAAAATGACCATTTTGATCTTTTTTAAGGCAAATTGTATCTCCAAAACCTGTGAAATTCGGCTCTATCCTTAATTGTTCATTTTTATTTGGATCAGGACGCAGCCTAATTGCATAAACTTGCCCATCTTCTAATTTTAGATTTGGAAAGTTTGAATCACTCAACATAATACATTTTTCTTTAGTCGGGTAATTTTCATCAAATGTATTTTTATAGAATATGCTATACAGATTATCTGCATTCCCTTGAGATATATCTATGAAATACGCGCCAATCAAGTCAGGTCTGTCAATATAAAGACACGGAGTATTATCTATCATCCTGATGCTAACTACACCATCTGCATTAGGGGCTTTGGAAAAAGCATTGCAATTAACTGTAAATAACAAAATTGACAATGCAGAAAATAGTTTTATGTACATAGAAATTCCAAGTAAGCAAAACAGCTATTGTAACGAATACGAAGCAAAGGTCGTCTGAAAACTTTCAGACGACCTTTGTGAAAGTTGGGTTTCCAATTCAATCTACACCTGTTATGTAAACAATGCGGTGTTTTCTTACATCTTTTTTCTTTAGTATTTTATCCTGATTTAAACCGAAACCAATATATCCGCTAGTCGTAGTCGAAAGGTTCGAATTCTTCGTCCAGCCGTTCGCATGAGATGAACCGTTGTTCGGCGGCACTGGTTTCTTCGTCACTCAACATGAACAATCCGCCCCATCGGTCTTTTTGATAGGTTTTTTGATAGGTTTTTTGATAGGTTTGTCGGAGGAATTCATATTGTTCGGCGGAGAGGTAGGGGCGGTGGCTTTCCAATTGGGCAAACAGTTGTCTGCGGTAGTCTTCGGGAGAGGTATCTTCTTCGGGGAAATAGTCCGCTTGGGCTTGGAGCAGCCTGCGGAAGATGAAGTCTGCTAAGTTTGCGGCTTCTACTACACTGAAGTCGTCGTCGTGATACAGGCGTGTGATACATGGCTCGCCTTCTTGGCGGTAGTCGAATGCGTAGTAATCGCCGTTACCCGATTCGGCAAAGGCAATGAGTTTGCCACGGTATTCGGGTTTTAGACTCCTCCATTCACTGTCGTCGCATAGCTGTTCGTTGATTCCCTGCAATTCGTCGGTGTGAGGCAGTTCAAATGCCGAGCCGACCAACAGTAGGGGCGGATGCTTGAGCAACTTGGGAAAGGTGTCGCTATACCAGTTTCTGCCAGCCTCTCCCCAGTCCAACATACCGTCGGCAGCGAGGCGTTTGTATAGGTTGGGCAGGGAGATGCCGTATTGTGCTTCGGTTTGGCTGATGAAATCCTGATAATTCATGATGTTTCCTTTGCTGGATTGATTTTGGTTTTGAACTTTGTTGAAACCGCGTTTTCAGACGACCTTTTCCCTTTCCCATTTTACCGCCCGCCGTTTAAATAAGGTCTTGCCTGAAGGATGACGAGTTTGCCGCCTGCGAAAGCCCATTCGATGTCTTGTTCGCCGTTGCCGAAAAGCTGTTTGATTTGTTGTCCGGCTTGGTCGAGGCGGCGGATTTGGTCGTGGTTCATGACGTTGCCGGCGGTTATCGGTACTTCCCTGACGCCGCCGTTTTCATCCAGTTGCAGCGCGGTGGTTTCGTTGGAGGAGCTGAGGCGTTGTACGGCATCGTTGCGGCGGTTGTAAACGGCTTGTTCCGCCACCTGTTTTCCTTCGACCACTCGAATGCCCAGCCCGCGTTTGGCGGCGATGTAGGACGTGTTTTTCTGCGCGGTATCGTAGGGATTGACGGTAACGAGTACGCCGGAGAGGTCGGCATTGATGCTTTGCTGGACGAAGACGCTCATTTTCACGCTGTCGTGCGGCAGTCCGGCGATGCGGCGGGCTTCGTACGCGCTGTAATTGAAGACGGAAGCCCAAGACTGTTTCACTGCTTCCGCCAATGCGTTTTCGCCGGTTACGTTCGGCACGGTAGTGTACAGCCCTGCGCCGCTGAAATTCGGCAGGTCTTCGGAATTGGACGAGCTGCGGACGAACACGCCTTTGCTGTTTAACTGGCTGCGCCATTGTTCCGCCCAGGTGCGTTTCCATTCGGACGGGATTTCGGCATCGGTGATTTTTTTCTGCAAGGCGAGCAGGGCGGTGCGGCGTTTGCGGTTGTCGCCGCCGCTTTGCGTTTCGATTTGCGCCAGTGTTGCCGCGTTGATGCCGAGTTTGTCCATCATGGCGCGGTAGTAGGCGAAGGGGATGCAGAATCCGTCGGGGACGTTGCTGCCTGCGATATGGGCGCGGATATGGCCGAGGTTGGCGGCTTTGCTGCCGCAGTAACGGCTGTCTTCACGGCGCAAGTTGGCAAGCGGCCGCAGGTTGTAATCGGAAGTGTCGGGCTGCGGCAGGGAGAGGTCGTCTGAAAATGTTTTGGCGGCTGTGTTTCGGTTGGTTTGGGCGACCCGGTATTGTTTTGCGTCGGCTGCCAATTCGATGCGGCGGCCGATATAGGGGGCGAGGATTTTTTCCGCGTCTTTGAGGTAGATGTTGGGAATGCCCCAGCCGCGCGCCAAAACGTTCACATGCGACAGCGCGGTGGACGGTTTTTCGCTGATGATGCCTGCTACGGGCGGCAACACCAGCGGCACTTCTTTCAAGATGATGATGTCGTCCGCACCGACATCGTAAAGGTCGTCTTCCTGAGTGATGACGCGCAATGTGCCTACCGCTTTCCCCCTGTGCAACGGCAAATAAGGGAAATTCTGTATCAGGCTTTCTTGGGTTACGAAGGGGACTTTGCTTTGCGCGGCAACGGTTTCCTGCCACAGGGAATTGGTTTTGTAACGCAGCGGGGCGAAGAAACTGTCTTTCAGACGACCTTCTGCCAATTTCAGCAATTCGGGCGTGATTTTGTCGCCTTCCCAAAATTCGTAAACGTATTCTTGAGTGCTGTTCTGCCAACTGATGGTGCCGAACAGGAAGCGGCGGTTCGGGCTGCGGTATTGTTCGAACAATTCTTTGCGCGTCGGCATCGGCTTCAAAATCTCGGCGAGATAGGTTTCGTGCAGGCGGTATTTCGGCGTGTTGATGTAGTCGGTGCGGTTGTTGTCTTCGCGGTCGATAAGGAAGAGGACGTGCGGGATTTCGTATTCGCTATCTTGTTCGTAAACACGCGAAAGCAGGTCGAAATCGGCGCGGCTGCGGATGGCGGGCAGCGCGGGCGTTTGCGTTTTGACCGGCGTGGCGGCTTGACGTTTGTCGGACTCAAAATAAGAAGGCTTGCGCGCGGTCGGCGCGGCGGTATCGGCGACTTCGGCATTGGGATGGCAGGCGGCGAGCAGGAACAATAGTGAGAGGCAGACGCTGGTTTTCATGATAATGGCAACGAGAAAAAACGGATTGTAGCAAGAAAAGGTCGTCTGAAAATCAAGCCTGATTCTTTTTTCGGTTTGTACTGCTAGAATCCCGACTTCATTCCAGCCTGTCGTTTTCAGACGACCCGCTACATTTCTTCGAACAAGCAGGATACAAAACATGAATAAAACCGGATTATTTCTCTCCTTGGCGTTCTTCGCCGCCACCCCGCTTTCCACGGCGGAAACCGTACACTCATCCGGCAAAGGGCGGGCACACGTCAAAAATACGGAAATCACGCAGCGGCATACAAAACAAACGGACGGTAAGCCGCTTGCCGACGGCTTCGGCAGCCTGTCGCGCCAAGATGCGCGCGTACGCGAAATCCTGAGTTTGGTTGCACCTGACGCAGACGTGGAAAAACTGAATATGATGTCGCTGCGGCCTTGGAAAAACGACCTCCAAGTCGCACTGGTGTGCCTGAATAAGCATCCGCTTGGCGATTTTTACCGCGAAAACCCGAATCACTACGCGCAATGCGGACCCGACTCGGGCAACCCTGTCGCTCAAATAACCCTCGCCGTGCTGACAAAGGATGCCGGTGGCAAATTCGCCCTTGCCGCCACGCCTTATACCGAACGTTATGATTATGAAGAAAAAGACGAATTTTATCCGTCACCCAAACCCGCTATGGACGGCAGGCGGCAATTTGTCGTGCAAATCCCCGATAGCGGTTTGCAAATCGCGCTGCCCGCCCGTCTCGATTTTGCCGCTTATCGCCTGAACGATAAAACCGATGCTTTCGGCCTGCGCTTGCAGAATACGGTCGGTTATGCAGGAGGCGGCAGTTTGGAAGAGTTTATGGTGTTGTTTGCCGTTATTGAAGGTCGTCTGAAACCCGTTTTGAACGCCAACACCTTTACGCTTGAAAACATTGCCGGCAGCTGGAATAAGGACGGCACACGCCGGCATGATGTATATACCGACACATACATCCTGAAAATGTCGCCGCAGCAGCATAATGGATTTTACGACATCATTTGGCGAATGAAGGGCATGAAAAACGGCGATCGGACAATCTACCGCTGGGATGCGGAAAAACAGGAGTATGGCAGTTTGGAATAGCGGCGTTGCCGTTTGCCATACAGGATGGCATATCGGTGGCAGGCATCATGCGAAAGCAGTTGGTATGGTGTTTTGCCTGATTGGGAATCCAATCTCTTTCTTTTTTTGAGGTACGCTGCCGCTTGTATATTCCGTCCGTCATGATGGGATGGCAAAAGGTCGTCTGAAAACTCAAATCTGGGTTTTCAGACGACCTTTTTCTTAACCTAACCCTTTTAAACCATCGCTTGATATAACGCAATCATCATCGGCATGGTGATAACGCACAGTAGCGTCGTGATGCCGTAAATCGCACTGGCTTTACGGGCGTTCTGACCATAAACCATCGCCATTTGGGTAACGGTGGATGCGGCGGGGCTGACGGTGGCGAGGAAGCTGATGAGGACGACGGTATCGCTGTGTCCGCCCAAGTGTGCAATGCCTAAAAGTTTGACAAACACCAGCAGAATCAGTGGGATAAGTATCAGACGCAGGAGGGCGACGAGGTAAATCCGTTTGGAGAGGACGATTTCTTTGAGCGGCAGCGAGGCAATCAACATTCCGGCAACGAGCATGGCGACCGGACCAATCATGCTGCCGACGGTGGCGAGCGTGTTGTCGATGATGTGCGGCAGTTTGATTTGGAAGGCAAACATTAACACGCCGATAAAAATGGAAAGGATGTTGATATTGGTGAGTACGGTTTTCCACGCAAGATTGCCGCGCCCGCAAAGCAGCAGACGCAAGTGCGTCCAGAAAAGGAACATTTGGACGATGATGAAGCCGCTGGTGTAAATCACCCATTGCGGTCCGAAAATGGACATCACCAGCGGAATGATGAGATTGCCGGAATTGGTGTAAACCGTGGCGGCGTGTTCGAGCGTATCGAGCTTAAACAGGGTTTTGAAAAGCCTGCCCAGCGCGATCAGCAGGATGTGGAACACGACCGCCAAGGCGACCGAGAGTTTCAACCCGTCAATGATGTCGGGTGTATTCTCGATTTGGAAGGCGTGAATCATCACCGACGGGCTGATGAGGTAGAGCGCGATGACGGAGAGCGTGCGGCTGTGTTCGGAATTCAGAAGCTTGGATTTCACCAACGCCATGCCCATCAGGACGATCAGGGTCAGCTCGGTGATTTTGCCGGCGAGGAGCAGGGCGGTTTCCATGAGTGTGGCACATTTTGGGAAAACGGAAATTTTACGCTTGCGCGCCAGTGCGGACAATGTATTCGGAACACGGTTTCAGACGACCTTTCCGTGTTTGCCGCCGTATTCAAAAGGCAAAGGTCGTCTGAAAACGCCGCTCGGATTTTCAGACGACCTCACACTCTACCCTGTTCTCATTTAAAGTTAATCCACTATACGCACAGACACAGCGGGAATGGCAACGCATTGCCCCAAGTGGAATGTTGACAATTTTTCACCCGACAACAGGGCGTTTTCAGTATAATACCGCCCGCAAATTTTCCTTTTTTTTGAAAAGCATAAATCATGACTACTTCAAATCAAAATGTGCTGGAGCGTATATTCAATTTAAGCGCAAACGGCACGAATGTGCGCACTGAGCTGATGGCAGGTCTGACCACCTTCCTCGCCATGTGCTACATCATCATCGTCAATCCGCTGATTCTCGGCGAAACGGGCATGGACATGGGCGCGGTATTCGTCGCCACCTGCATCGCTTCCGCCATCGGCTGCTTTGTGATGGGCTTCATCGGCAACTATCCGATTGCGCTCGCTCCGGGCATGGGTTTGAACGCCTATTTCACCTACGCCGTCGTCAAAGGCATGGGCGTTCCCTGGCAGGTGGCTTTGGGCGCGGTATTCATTTCCGGCATCATTTTCATTTTATTCAGCTTTTTCAAAGTGCGCGAAATGCTGGTGAACGCGCTGCCTATGGGTTTGAAAATGTCGATTGCCGCCGGTATCGGGCTGTTTCTGTCGCTGATTGCGCTCAAAGGTTCCGGCATCATCGTCGCCAGCGACGCGACTTTGGTGAAGCTGGGCGACATCCACCAACCTGCCGCACTTTTGGTGCTGGCAGGCTTCGCCATGGTGGTGGCTTTGGGGCATTTCCGCGTCAAAGGGGCGATTATCCTGACCATTCTGGCAATCACAGCCATTTCCACCCTACTGGGCTTGAGCGATTTTAAAGGCGTGGTCGGAGAAATTCCGAGCATAGCGCCGACTTTCATGCAGATGGATTTCAATGGTCTCTTTAAAATCAGCATGATCAGCGTGATTTTCGTCTTTTTCCTGGTTGATTTGTTTGACTCCACCGGCACGCTGGTCGGCGTTTCCCACCGCGCAGGCCTGCTGGAAGACGGCAAACTGCCCCGCCTGAAACGCGCCCTGTTCGCCGACTCGACCGCGATTGTCGCCGGTGCCGCACTGGGTACGTCTTCAACCACGCCGTATGTCGAAAGCGCGGCAGGTGTGTCCGCAGGCGGCCGCACCGGTCTGACCGCCGTAACCGTCGGCGTATTGATGTTGGCGTGTCTGATTTTCTCGCCGCTGGTGCAGAGCATCCCCGGCTTCGCCACCGCGCCCGCGCTGCTCTACGTCGGTGCACAAATGCTGCGCAGCGCGCGTGAAATCGACTGGGACGACATGACCGAAGCCGCCCCCGCTTTCCTGACCATCGTGTTCATGCCGTTCACCTATTCGATTGCCGACGGCATCGCCTTCGGCTTCATCAGCTACGCCGTGATTAAACTTTTATGCAACCGCGTCAAAGACGTGCCGCCTATGGTGTGGATAGTCGCCGTATTGTGGGCGTTGAAATTCTGGTTTATGGGCGGCTGATACCGTTTCCAGGTTAGCCGTTTCATTCCCCGCAATAGCAAAAGGTCGTCTGAAAATTTTCAGACGACCTTTTTTTGGTTTTTACGATGTACTGAATATTTGAAACTTCGCGCTATCGATCCGCTCAATATTCAAAGGCATCAGCCAATGCTTAAAACCACTCTTTCTTACCGATAACATAAACTTGTTCAAATTCTTCCGGCGTACATTTCAGGTATTTAACGATGTCGATGATACAGAAAACAAAAACAATCATCGGACCAACGAGAATAAACGAACCTAAAATACAAATCAACAGGTAGATGATACCGACTTTGTTTACGCCCAAATAAAATTTATGCACCCCAAAGCAACCTAAAAAGAACGCCAAAACAGAGGCAACAAGTCGTTTGTCATCGGTAATACGAGAAGATTGCAGAGGTGTATTTTCGGACATTTTTTTCTCCAAACGGATAGTCAATATTAAGAAAGTGTTTTTAAGTATAGCAGAATAATGATATTAATTTCACATAGATTCTATTTTTATTGAATAATAAACCTATAAAATTTCGTAAATTTATGTTACGAAAAGCCTAATTTGCAGTTTAAATATGCGATTTCCTATACATTTTTAGCATATTATACTTACTACCTTTATTTATCTTTTCGATTTATCCGCATTTCTTAGCCAATCCGCCCCGCTTAAAGTTTCAGACGACCTCGACACTGCTTTTGACTCTGCCGCGCCTGTCTAGTTCAGATTTAAAAATGAAACAACACCAAACTCAGGGCAATCACCGCCATGCCGGACGTCAATCCGTAAACGGTTTCGTGTCCGTCGGAATAACGCTTGGCGGCGGGCAGCAATTCGTCCAACGCAAGAAACACCATCACGCCCGCAATCACGCCGAACACTGCGCCGAACACGAAAGGCGATAAAAACGGCTTGAGCATGGTGTAGCCCAAAACCGCGCCCAAGGGTTCGGCAAGCCCTGAAGCGAGACAGGCGAGGACGGTTTTTTTGCGGTTGCGGGTGGCGAAATAAACGGGCGCGGCAATAGAAATGCCTTCGGGAATATTGTGTATCGCAATCGCGAGCGCCAGCGGCATCCCGACGGCGGGGTTTTCCAGCGTGGCGAAAAACGTTGCCAAACCTTCGGGAAAATTGTGCGCGGTAATGGCAAACGCCGCCATCATGCCGACGCGGGCGATGTGGCGGCGTTTGTTTTCCTGAAAGGCGGGGTCGTGCGGGTCGAGCGTTTCATGCGGGTTCGGCACAAGGCGGTCAATCAGCGCAATCGATCCCATGCCCGCCAGAAAAGCCAGCGTCGCGGCGGCGAAGGCTTTGTCTTTGTCGTAAACCTGCCCGAAGGCTTCGCTGGATTTGTTGAAAATCTCCGTCAGCGACACATACACCATCGCCCCGCCCGCAAACGCCAAGCCAAACGACAATACGCGCGGGTTGGGCGTTTTGGAAAACATCACCAACCCGCTGCCCAATACGGTAAACAATCCGGCGGCAAGGGCAATGCTGAAGGCAGTGATGAGGTTGGTTGAGCTGATATCAGGCATCGTCTTGATTCATTAATACAATAAAGAAATCAGCCTAACATATTTTCCCTAATTAGAGAATAATTATTATTTTTATTTATCTTGAAAAGAACAATGTCGGATTAGAAACGTCGGCAAATATAGTGGATTAAATTTAAATCAGGACAAGGCGACGAAGCCGCAGACAGTACAG
>CAUOMQ010000107.1:0-9233 GCA_963456805.1 uncultured Neisseria sp.
GTTCGTAATAGTTTAAAGCTTTGTTTCTTAAGTCCGCAGAGTATGCCATGGTTAGACCTTCAAAGTTGAGTATTGTACTATTTTATTTTTAATTGACTATATCATGATTCGGACAGGCAACTTTAGACTGGACGGCAGGCAATCATATAATTCACTTCTGTCGAGTCGCATAAAGAATAGCGGCGGGTCAAGAGGTTGTAGGTCATGCCCTTGGTGTCGATAACGTCCAAACCTGCCTGTCTGCACATTCGCGCCAGCTCGGCGGGCGTGATGAATTTTTGCCAATCGTGCGTCCCTTTGGGAACGACGTTCAACACATATTCCGCGCCGACAATCAGATGGAGATAAGATTTAGGGTTGCGGTTGATGGTGGAGAAAAACACCCAGCCGTCAGGCTTCACCAGCTCTGAACAGGCTTTGACGATGGCGGCGGGATCGGGAACATGTTCCATCATTTCCATACAGGTTACAACATCGAAGCTGTGCGGCTGTTCGGCGGCAAGGTCTTCGACGCGGATGCAGCGGTAATCGATATTGTCCACACCTTCGGCAGTGGCATGGGCTTGGGCGGTTTGCAACGATTTTTCCGCCATATCGATACCGATAACGTGCGCCGCGCCGCGTGTTGCCATGCTTTCCGACAAAATCCCGCCGCCGCAGCCGACATCCAAAACACGTTTGCCCGCCAACTGCGCGAACGAGTCGATATAGCCCAAGCGCAGCGGATTGATGTCGTGCAAAGGTTTGAACTCGCCGTTTTTATCCCACCATTTATCCGCAATTTGGCTGAATTTAGCGATTTCGTCCGCATCGACGTTGTGTTGTCCGGCTGCTTCCATCATGATTTTCCTGATTTGGATTTCGGGTTGAAGAGGGTTTCGATTTTATAGCAAAGCGGCAGGATGGAACAGAGACAAACCGCTGCCAGCTGCCAAAAGGTCGTCTGAAAACGCCGCTTACCCTTTTCAGACGACCTTTGACTTGTTTTTACCCCTTCCGCCTTGTTTGCCGCGACCTTTCCCATTAATTTATATAAACTTGCCCACGCATTGCTGAAGCAGCAAATACCCCATCCCCTATCTAAAAGAAAACCCAATGAAACCACTAATCCGCGCCGCATCCCTACTCTTCCTTGCCGTAGCCTCCGCGTTTGCCTCCGGCAAAGACTTTATCATTTACGACTGCATGGACTACGTCGGCAAACCCGACCTGACCGCCGACAAATTGTCCAAAGTATTCCTGATTTACGAATCCGAGCTGGTAATGCCCGATCCTGCCGGCAAGCGCAAACACGGCGTATTGAACGAAAAACGAATCCGCGAATTGGCGCGCCAGTCCTATCGCGAAGGCTACCGCACCATCTCCACCGACATCGAAACCTGGTTTGCCGAAAAAGACGGACAAATCCTCACGCCTCAAGAACTTAAAACCGATTTTGCCCGTATGTACCGGATTTTCAAAGAAGAAAATCCCCGTGCCTACATCAGCAACTACGGCTTGCCCGACGAACACCTGCACGCCATCCGCTACTACCAAGCTCAGGCGGACAACGAGGCAGTGTTGGCAAAATGGCGGCAGTTTAGCAAACGCCGTCAGATGAGCGCAGCCATCAGCGACTATGCCAATCCCGTGTTTTACATCACCACGCCCGATTTGGCGCAATGGGAAAAAGACGTCCAAACCACCGTTGCCGAGATTAGAAAGCGCTATCCCGACAAAAAAATCATCGGTTATCTCTGGCCGCAATATTATTCCGCAAGCAACAGCCCGTATTTCAAACAATTTATCGATGCCGAACGCTGGCAGAAAATGCTTGAAATCAGCAGCAAATATATGGACGGCGTGATTATCTGGTCGGACAAGCGTGATGAAAACCATCAAATCGTCCGCTGGAACGACCCGCGCATACAGGCAATCATGCGCGCGACCAAATCCTTTATCGCGGCGCACCCCAAAGACATCGCCGTCGAAACATTGCAGCCGCCGACATCATCCAAATCATTGAAAACAGCAAATTGAAATAAAACAACGCATTTCCTGCCGTCAATTTAATAGAGAAAAGCATGACGGCGGGCGGATAAATCGCCAAGCAAAGAGGTCGTCTGAAACCCAAAATTTAGGTTTCAGACGACCTTTTTGTCGCAATGGCGGCTTTGTTGCTTATTAATCCACTATAACAGGGAGAGTGATGTCTATGATCTTGTTGCAGTTTATTTTCAGACGACCTTTTTCAAAATTCGCTTACGGCATTTTTTTATTTTAGTATAAATGCTTTATGGAAGTCTGAAAGCATAAATCAGACATGTTATCTTTGGCATGGTAATTGCAGGGTAAAAGTCATAGTTCTATATTGTTTGGTAAATAAGTGTTAATTTTAAAAGCAAAGTTACGGATTATCGGGGATTTTTTTAAACAAACGGTAAGGTTGGTTAGCTTAAAACACTATTTCCCAAGATATAGATATGTTCTAAAAATTGTATCTAAGTGACAATTAACGTCAGCTTGATTGGATTTCAATAATATATAAACAAAATAAATGAATGCCTGCCTCATAAAATCCGCTTGTGCCTGAAGAAGAAGATTCAGCGGCGGGGCAGTGCGGGGAGTACGTCTTATTTTGATTGTATATGCTTGAATTCAATCTGATATTTTTTAATAAATCCAACCAAGAGAGATTGTTATGAATAAGATTTTCAAAGTTGTATGGAACCGTACCATCGGCTCTTTCGTCGTTACTTCCGAATTGGCGAAGGGACGTGTCAAATCAAGCAGCGAAGGTGCTGAAGGAGATGTGCGCGCCTCAGAGGAAGGTCGTCTGAAAACCTTATTCAGGCTGACCGCGTTGAGCGCGGCATTATTGGGATTTTCCGAAGGGGCTTGGGCGGTGATTGCGCCTACCGCTGCAGTTGCAAATGGCTCGGGTGGTGAAACTGCTGTCAATGGCGCTCATGCTAATGGAACAGGCGCTGTTGCAGTTGGTGCCTATGCGCGTGCAGGAACAAGGGCCGCGCCGCCTAATGGTTTAAACACGGGTGCTATTGCAATTGGTGGTAGTGATCCAACTACAGCTACATATGCTGATGGTAATAATGCGATTGCAATTGGTACAGGTTCAAATTCAAACGCAGCTAAGGCAACCGCTGTTGGTGCGGATACTGTTGCATCAGATCAATGGACTACTGCTTTGGGTGGTCGTGCCGAGGCGAAGGCAAGGGGTGCAACAGCCATTGGTAGTTGGACACAGGCCACAGGCCAATTTGCGGTTGCTATTGGCGGTAGTGACCGCTTTGGGCGAGATAAAAATACAGAATTGAATGACGGCAGTGGCGCGACTTTGGCTTCAGGGACTCGCAGTACCGCTATTGGTCGACGCGCGATGGCATCTGGTAATGATACGCTTGCTTTCGGTACGAATGCGAAGGCTACGGGCGTAGATGCGGTTGCTTTTGGAACGAACGCGAATGCATCAATTCTTAAATCGATTGCTATCGGTAAAAATACACAGGCAACGGGAGAGGCTTCTATCGTTATTGGTAGTGATGATCATGTTTATGGAGAGATTAAATCAACCTCCAGACAAGGTATTGCCATCGGTGCGGGAGCTAAGGCGATAGGGGAGAACCAAGCGGTTGCCATAGGTCCGGATGCTATTGCTTCGGGTAGGCAATCAACTTCTATTGGTAACAATACCCGTGCAAAAGGGGATTCGTCTGTTGCCATCGGTGGCGATGACTGGGATGAAGCAAAAAAAACTGTAAATGCACAGTACAAGGCATTGACTGGTTCTGATATGGCCGGGGGTTATGCGGGTACGGAAGCGGCTACAGCGGCAGTTGCGGTCGGTGTAAGGGCGCTTGCGACCGGTTCATTGTCAACGGCTTTTGGTCCGGGTTCGATAGCTAGCGGTTTAGGTGCATCAGCATTCGGTGTGGGCGCATCTGCTACTCAAGATAAGTCCGTTGCTATTGGTGCGGGCTCGACCACAACCATTAATGCGGAAAAGATAACTACTGCGACTGTAAATGGTATTACCTATGGTGGTTTCGCGGGTACGAACAACTTGACGCATGGTTCACAGGTTTCTTTTGGTACGAAAGGCTACGAACGCCAGCTTAAAAATGTCGCCCCAGGTGCGATTACCTCAACTTCCACCGATGCGATTAACGGCAGCCAGCTTTACGCGCTTCATGCAGGTTCGGGCAATATCGCCAAAGCGGTTGCCAATGCATTGGGCGGCGGCGCGGCTGTGGGCATTGATCCTACAAACAATCAAGGTACAGTAACGCTGCCGTCTTATGATGTGTTTAAAGGCAATGCGACACCGAATGCCACAGGCAACAGTACAACCAAATTCAATACGGCAGCCGCAACCAGCGTGGGCGGCGCGCTGACCAATCTCAATACTTACGTCAACCAAGGCTTTGCCGTCAAAGACAATGCGGGCACGGTGAAGGGCATTGTTACGCCCGGCGAAAGCGTACAGTTTGCCGACGGCAAAGCAACTACCGTTACTGTTGAGACTGAAGCAGATGGTAATACTAAAGTCAAATACGACGTCCAAGTGGACGGAGAAACTGTCAGAATTGAAAACGGCAAACTGACTGCCGCATCGCAAACTCATTTTTATAGTGTCAAAAACGAAGATAAAACTAAAGGCAACTACAACAACGATGGTGCGACAGGTGAAAACGCGATTGCTGCTGGTCCGGATGCTAAAGCGGCGGCGAAAAATGCGGTAGTAATCGGTAACAAGGCTTCCGTCGAGGCAGCCACAGGCTCTGTTGCCAGTGTCAACGGTACGACCACGGGCGAAGGCTCGGTCGCCGTGGGTGCGGCAAGTAAAGCCAGCGGTACGAACGCGACCGCCGTCGGTCAGACGGCGAATGCCTTCGGTCAGAATTCTTTTGCAGGCGGTCAGGCATCCAATGCATTGGGCAAATCCAGCGTAGCATTGGGCGATGGTGCAAATGCACTTAATGATTCTGCTGTTGCTTTGGGTGCTTATACCAATGCGAATAATGCAGGGGCAACGGCTGTCGGTTTCAATACCAATGCTTCGGGTTGGGCATCATTTGCAGGTGGTCATTCCGCTAAAGCCGAAGCAAGCAGCGCGGTTGCTCTCGGTCATGAGGCGCAGGCAGTAGGTGGCAAGGCAGTCGCTATTGGTAAGTCTAGCCATGCTACCAAGGAAAGTGGCATTGCGTTGGGTGATGAGGCGCAGGCAGCAGGCAGCAAGGCTGTCGCCATTGGTAAGACTAGCTACGCTGCCAAGGATAGTGGCATTGCGTTGGGTGATGGCGCGAAGGCTGCCGAAGTGAATGCTATCGCTATCGGCTCTGGCAATAATGCTTGGAAAGAAGATTCTGTTGCGTTAGGGCGTTTAGCCAATGCAGACGGCGCGGCTTCTTTGGCGCTTGGTTTGAACAGCCATACTCGTTTGGAAAACGCTATTGCTTTAGGTAATGGTGCAAATGCCGATCATAGTAATAGTATCGCCATCGGTAAATCCAGTCATGCAGCTGCATCCGCGGGAGTTGCTATCGGTAATGATGCACAGGCTTTGAAATATAGCTCCGTTGTTATCGGTGATCAGGCTCAATCCAATAACTCGCGCTCTGTCGTCATCGGCTATCACGCTTCTGCAACCAATCCTGCAAAACCAGCTTCGGCTGAAGATGATTACAATCAAACCATTGCTATCGGTTCATACGCCAATGCATGGGGCGATCAATCTACTGCCATCGGTAACAATGTAGACGCAAAAGGCAATTCTTCTATTGCCATTGGTGCGGACGACTGGGATACCGTTGCAGTGAAAACTGTAGACGGTACGGGGGGTAAAACGGTTAAAGAGGTTTATCAAGACTATACCGGCGATGTGATGGTAACCGGCAGTTATACTCATACGACTTCAAGCGAAGCTGCGGTAGCCATTGGTACTAAATCACAGGCAATAGGCCAATTATCCACAGCCTTTGGTACGGGTACGATTGCTGAAGGCGTCGCCTCTGCCGCATTCGGTATGGGCGCGAAAGCTACTAAAGGTAACTCTGTCGCAATCGGTGCGGGCAGTACGACTACAACCGATGCAACCGAAGTCAACGAAGCTACTGTCAACAATCTGAAATACTCAGGTTTTGCAGGCGGCAACAATGTTACCTCTGGCGACCAAGTGTCTTTCGGTTCGTCAGGCTACGAACGTCAATTGAAAAACGTTGCTCCGGGCGAAATCTCTAGTACATCTACGGATGCCATCAACGGCAGCCAGCTGTACGCGGTACAAAACGTTTTGGGCAATACTGCTAAAACTGTTAAAAATGTATTGGGCGGTGATGCCGCAGTCGGCGAAGATGGCGGCTTTACAATGAGCAACATCGGCGGTACAGGTCAAAATACCATCGATGCGGCTATTCGTGAGCTGAATACTAATGCGTACAAGCCATTCAAACTGACAACAGCGCAGACTAGTGGTACCAACGGTGTGGCGGAGAATCATACGCTGCAAGACGTTACCAGTGGCTCGACCATTACGCTGGAAGCGGGCAAAAATATCTCCCTGCGTCAAAACGGCGCAACCGTCAGCATTAATACCGTTGATAATCCGGAATTCGCGGGCAAAGTTACCGCTAAGGGCGGATTGGATATGAGCGGCAACAAGATTACCAATGTTGCCAAAGGCGATACTGCCGGCGACGCGGTTAATCTGGGTCAGTTGCAAGAAGCAATGGCAAACCTGAGCGTCAGCACGCTGACGACTGTCAACAATGATGCGCCGTTCTCTTATGTGGGTACAGACGGCAGAATTCTGAGACGTGAAGTAACTGTTGATCAGGGTACAGGTGTGAAAACCGTATCGTTCAAACATATTGACGACAACACCGAATACAGAGGCGATGTAACCATTGCCGCATTGAACCCGACCGATCCGCAAACCACTACTCCGACCACAGTCGGCAATGTGAAGAACGGTGCTAAAGACAATGATGCGGTCAATGTTTCCCAATTGAACAAAATCGCTGATGCCATCGGCACTAAAGTGAATCCCGACGGTACGATTACTGCGCCGACTTACAGCGTCATTTCAGGCGACCCTTCGACTGCAAGCGTAGCTAATTACAACACTGTAGGTGGTGCGCTTACCGCTTTGAGCAATGCCGTACGCACGCCGTTGAATTTCGAAGGAGATACCGGTACGAAGTTTGACCGTCAACTTGGCAGCACCGTAGCCGTTAAAGGTGGACAAAACAATGCAGACAAACTGTCTGAAAACAATATCGGCGTCGTTGCGGACAAAAACAGCGGCACGCTGAATGTCAAACTGGCCAAAGAATTGACCGGACTGACTTCCGCAGCCTTCAGCGGTGATGTAACCGCTGCCGGTACGACCGTTAACGGCTCCGGCGTAACCATCGGCTCCGGCAGCAACCCTGTGAGCCTGACTGCGGGCGGACTCTCAAACGGCGGCAACAAGGTTACCAACATTGCCGACGGCGTGGCTGATACCGACGCAGCAAGCTTCAAACAAGTTAAAGCTGCGAAAACCGAGGTTCAAGGGGGTACGAATGTTGCCAGCGTAACCAAAACCGATAACCCGACTGACGGACATACGGTTTACACCGTAAACGCCAAAGGTGCAGCCGTAGCGCTGGATAGTAGTGTAGACGGTCTGAAACTGACGTCGTCTGAAGATACAACCACCAATGTCACTACCTACAAACTGGATTTGTCAGACAAAACCAAAGCCTCTTTGACAAAAGCCGACAGCGCATTGCAAAACATCAGCGTACAAGTCAACGGCTCAGATGCTAAGACGTTGACTAAAGACGATTCCACGTTGAACTTCGTTGACGGCACAGGTACGACCGCCGAAAACAAAAACGGCACCGTCGCGTTCAATGTCAATAAATCTACATTGACAGCAGGTACGGACGGTACGGTTAATGCTGGAAAGGCGGGCGATGCTTTCGCCACGGCTGCCGATGTTGCACAAGCCATCAATGAGGCTGTTGCCAACAGCGAAAAAACCAGCGTGGTTGAAAAAGGAGACAATACCCATGTTGCGGCTGTGGAAGCAGGTAATAAAACGACCTACACCGTCCATGCTGACAATACAACCGTCAGCGTGAAAGATGGCGGGAAATTGAAGTTGGAGTCGTCTGAAAAAGCAAACGCCAACCAAACCAAAACCACCAACTACGAACTTGACCTTACAGACGCCGCCAAGGCTGAGATTCAAAAAGGCGTGGATGCAAAAACAGCCGTCGACACCAAAGGTATTACCTTTAACGGCGATAGCGGCTCTCCCGTAACCAAAAAACTGGATGAAACGCTGGCAATTAAAGGCGACGACAAAAATGTGGTTACCGAAGCGGGTACAGACGGCATTAAAGTTAAACTGAAAGACGACATTACGCTGAACAGTGTAACTGCCGAGACTTTGAAGGCAGGCGACAGCATTCTGACCGCTGCCGGACTGACCACGCCTAAAGTTACCGCAGGTAACAGCGTACTGACGACTGATGGTCTGACCATTGCCAATGGAGCCAATCCCGTATCCCTGACCAAGTCCGGTCTGAACAACGGCGGCAACAAGATTGCCAACGTAGCCAAAGGTACGGAAGACACCGATGGAGTGAATGTCAGCCAAATCAAACCGTTGGCAACAGCGCTGAATACGACTGTTGGTGCAGACGGTTCCGTTGCGGCTCCTGACTTTACAGTCAAACAAGCGGACGGTACGGTAAGTGCACCGGTGCATACCGTTCAAGAAGCATTGGACAAAGTCGGCGACGAGTTGAACAAAGGTCTGAAGATTGCTGCAGACAACGGCGATGCAGACAAAGTGAACCTGGGTGAAACCGTTACCTACACGAGCAAAGACCAGAACATCGTGACGACCGTAGCGGACAACAAAATAGACTTCAGCCTGGCTGACAAGATTACCGTTGGCAAAGCAGGTCAAAAACCGGTTGTGATTGACGGTACGACCGGTACAGTGAGCGGACTGACCAACACCACATTGGGCAGTGCGGACTTTGCCACCAAAGGTCAAGCTGCGACTGAAGAGCAGCTGAACGAAACCCAAGTGAATCTGAAAAACATCTTGGGCGGCAACGCAGCCAACAACAACGGCAACGTTACGACCAACAACA
This sequence comes from uncultured Neisseria sp., assembly GCA_963456805.1. Classification (GTDB taxonomy): domain Bacteria; phylum Pseudomonadota; class Gammaproteobacteria; order Burkholderiales; family Neisseriaceae; genus Neisseria. The sequence continues at coordinate 9,153 of CAUOMQ010000107.1, forward strand.
TCGGCGAGACTGGAGCGAACAACGTTCACGACGCGATCAAATCAGTGAAAGAGACTGCCGAGAAAGGCTGGAAGCTGAAAG
>CAUOMQ010000108.1:0-9183 GCA_963456805.1 uncultured Neisseria sp.
CTGTACTGTCTGCGGCTTCGTCGCCTTGTCCTGATTTAGTTAATCCACTATATTGGTGGAATGGCTTGAGGTCGTCTGAAAAATCAAAGACTTGTTTTGCTTTTGGCCTTAGTGATGAGGCATTCAACCGAAAACCTGATGAATAGGTGGCAAAACCGGCGAATCGATGGCGCAATGAAAAAAGGTCGTCTGAAACCCAAAATCGGATTTCAGACGACCTTTAAGCTGTATCTTCAGACGGATAGCTTACATTTGCTGTTTCGCCGCGTTGATGGCGTTTTGGTCGGGATTGATCAAAATCTCGACGCGGCGGTTTTGGGCGCGACCTTCGGCTGTCGCATTGGATGCGATAGGGTGGCGCGAGCCGTAGCCGGCGGTGGTCAGGCGCGAGCCGTTTACGCCGCGTGATTGCAGGTAGTCGGCAACGGCAAGCGCGCGGTTGCGGGACAGCGGTTCGTTGATGGCGTCGTTGCCGGTGTTGTCGGTATGACCGTTAATCGTCAAAGTCGTGTCGGGGTATTGCACCAGCGTTTCGGAGGCGGTCGCCAAAGCGTTTCGCGCCTGATCGCTCAATGCCGCGCTGCCTGTGGCGAAGGTGACGTTTTCAGGCATCACCAACTTGATTTGGTTGCCTTGGCGTTCTACTTCGATGTTGGTGTTTTTCAGGTTTTCGCGCAGTTTTTTCTCTTGATAGTCCATGTAGCCGCCTACGCCCGCGCCAATCGCGCCGCATGCCAACGCGGAATTGCGCGCGCCTTTGCCGCCGTGGGTCAGTGCGCCGACGATGCCGCACACTGCCGCGCCGCCCAAGCCGTACATGGCGGTTTTGCTGGTGTTGCGTTGTCCGCTTACAGGGTCGGTTACGCAGCCGGTCAGTGCCAAAGGGATTGCCAACGCGGCAACGGTCAGGGATTTCAAGAGTTTCATTAAGATGTCCTTTCGACAACGACGCAGGGGTCGTCTGAAAATCAGTTGGAAGAAGGGATGGTTCCCGCCATGACTCATATCACCATTAATCCAATCGCTGTCCGTTCATTGCCCGCGCGTTTCAAGGATAACGCGACGCGGCAGCTTTGATTAAGGTGTTTTTCATTCAAAACAAAAGACTAGGTTTGAAGGGGTTGTCATCACGCAGGGGTATCTATTTGATTGGGCAAAAGAAAAGCGATTTGGTTCACTGAAAGACGATAATTGGCATGGCAGTATGCGGATTTGCCACGATACCGCTTTTTAACGCTGTTTCGCACGATGCCGCCGATACCATCCCGCCAGCGCAAATTTCAAGCGCACTTTCACATCATAGCCCACAGACCCCGCGCCCAAGATGAACAAGACGGCGGATACCGGCAGCGCGAAATGGTGTCCGATTTTGTGGTAGCCCCAAGCACCTACGACGCCGCCCAATAGAAATGCCCACATCAAGCCGTTCAACAGCCACATCTTCGGCTTATTGACATGCACATGAGGCAGGCGCGGATGATGTTTTTTTGAATAATACAGTGCACGCGAAAGCTCGATGCCCAAGTCGGTCGCCGTGCCGGTCATGTGCGTCGAACGGATGGCGCCGCCGGACAAAAGCGTCATCACCGTATTGTGCATTCCCATGATGAAACACATTAAAAACAAAGCCAACGACGGGAAAACCAAATTCCCGTCCCCGATGTTCCACTTCGATGTCGTCAGACCGAACAAGCCGAATATCAGCAGATAAACCGCTTCCAGCCACATGGAAAAACCGAAGCTGCCGCGAAACCGCTTCTGCTGCGTCCACAAAACCACCCAGCCCGAATGCGCCGCGCCGACAATGAAGCACAACACGCTGATCAAAGCCACCGCCGCCGTTACCCATTCGCGCAGATAAACAGCGTCCGCCAGCATCGACATCGAGCCGGTAACGTGTGACGTATAACGTGAAAACGCAAAGAAACCGCCCGCATTGATTGCGCCCGCCAACATCGCCATGATATAGCCCAGCCTGCGGAAGCGCGCATCGGAAATATGGTGTTCGTGCAGATACGGCCTGTCCGCCTGCCAAAACGGCGGCGCGTGCAGGCGTTCATGCCGACGCTTGTGGCGGCTGGTCGGCTGCTGTTGCCCGCTTGGTGTTTCTTCGTGATGATTTGCCGTCATATCAATCCCTTTTCAATTTTTCAGACGACCTCGATTCGATTGGATATGGTGCGATATTGTATCGCTAAGGGCTTCTTCAATGAATATGGCGAAATCACTATAAAAAGAGCAGGGCGAGATATGAGGTCGTCTGAAAATGGCTTTTCACTTTTCAGACGACCTCTTGTCAGGTGGTACGGTTTGTTTTGGCCGGGCTTTGCCGTTTTGTCGGTTGAACACGGACGGTACGACAGGCTTCACAATTTGCCGCAAAAGGCGTACATTATCCCTATCCCTTGATATAAAAAGGAAAAATCATGTCTCCCATTCGAGCTTCCCTGATACTGTGCATCGCGGCAACCCTGGCCGCCTGTGCCACTACGCCCGAACAAAAAGCCGCCCGTGAACGCGCGCAAAGACGTTATGAACAAAATCTTCAAGTCAGTCTGGCTGCCGAATGCGATCCGGAGACTGCCAAACTGATGCGCAAACAGTTCGAGCAGGCGGAGCAAGTCGGCACGCCCAGTGCAGAACAAAAAGCCTTCCGCCTGAAATACATCGACAAAGTGTCCGACCCGATGTTCCAAGCCTGCTATAAGATGGCATGGCAAAATTATATTTCCCAACAACAGCTGCGCGAAGCACGCTATTACCGCTATTACGACGAGTGGGGATTCCCGTTTTATCGGCCGTATTACTGGTGGTAAAAAACGACCTGATATGTGTGCAGCCTTGAGCCGATAGAGTGGGGCAATTGTAGAGAGCCGGCGCTAAGGCAGGCTGTTTGTGGTGTCGCGGTATCCGTTTACCGAATCATGCAGAAAGACAGCCGACGATGTAAAAAAGGTCGTCTGAAAACCCGTTTTCAAGTTTTCAGACGACCTTTCGCTTTATACAACGTCTTTATTTCTTCGCTTTGCCTTTGCCCTTAGCAGGTTTGGCAGGTGCTTTGTTCAATTGGGCCGTAGCGGTTTGGTCCAATACGCAAGACTTGGTGATGATGTTGTCCACGACTTGGTTTTGACCGTTGACGACAGTTTGTTGACGGATGGTCAGCATATTGCCGTCCACTTTGTCGATGTTGGCATAGTTGGCGCGGTTGGCAATCCATGCCACGCCTTCACCCCAGAAGCCATTGACATCATTGCCGGTGCCGACAATACGGGAAAGACCCGGAGTCAGCTGGCCTTGGTATTTCACTTGGGCAATCACAGGCTCATCACCTTGGAAGCCGTACATGACATTCAAAGGATCAGTACCGTTTGGTCCGCATTTGTAAGCCACTTCCTTGGTGCGTTCAATATTATTGACTTCCATGGTTTTAGGCGTTTCAGGCGCGGGAGCAGATTGTTGCGCAGTAGGAGTCGGAGCAGTTTCCGGTTTAGATTTAGAGCCGGAGCTGCCGCATGCAGACAGTGCGGTAGCGATAAGAACGGCGGGAACGATTAATTTCAGATTGGATTTCATCAAGTTACTCCGGATTTGGTCTATCGGGGTCAGCATAAACTGACAGAAAGCCCTACCTTAACAGAGAAAAGAAGGCTTGTCTCGTTCGTATATGAAAACACGATACTCATTATCAATAAAGTGCTATTTGTTCTTTTGAAAACAGTGGATTTGATTTACGCAAAGCTAATTGAAATTAAGTAAAGATATATCACGAATCAACAAAATGTCGATTTTGAAGGGCGGGGGATTCATGTTTGGTGCTGCAAGGTGGGGATGATGCTAAGGAAAATAATGACGGACGAACTTTGAATCTGGTGAGGGCGATGAAGCCGAAGACTGTGAAAAGGGCAGGGGAAAATGAATGGGTTGGGCGTGAAAGAAATTTTCGCCTTGTTTTCAGTGTTCTGGAAAATGGTATTTTTAAAATTTGAGTGGATGAGGTAAGGCTGTACGCTGGTGTAAAGCCAATCCTTTTTGCTTCAAAGAATCAATAAATATCCTGAGTTTCCTGTCTGAGAGGAGTTGATTTAACGAAATTCAATAAGGTGATGCTGTATGGTCAAAACGGAAATTTGGGGATAGCAAGCGATAGTCTGCAAACCTCGCCTTTATCGAGTTTGGTTTTTATTGTGGAGATGCATTGGATGCAATACTTGGGATACATCGGATAGGGGGAATATAGTGGATTAACTTTAAACCAGTACGGCGTTGCCTCGCCTTAGCTCAAAGAGAACGATTCTCTAAGGTGCTGAAGCACCAAGTGAATCGGTTCCGTACTATCTGTACTGTCTGCGGCTTCGTCGCCTTGTCCTGATTTAAATTTAATCCACTATAGTAAGCGGTTTTTCTTTTTATCCGATGCGTTGGACAGAAAAGAGAAACCGCTTAGATTTTTAATTCTAAGCGGTTTCTTGTTTTGGTGCCGACAGCGAGATTTGAACTCGCACAGCCTACGGCCACTACCCCCTCAAGATAGCGTGTCTACCAATTTCACCATGTCGGCATTTTGAAAACTTTTATTTCTGCTGCTGAGGAGCGGGTGCAGCAGGTGCGGGTTGGTTTTCAGCGGGAGCGGCAGGTTTTGGAGCCTGCTGGGTTTGTTTCACATTGCTGAAGTCCAAACCGTGTTTGTTTGTATGGGTATGGATATAAACCATTGCCATGCAGGTTGCGAAGAAGAAAGTCGCTGCGATGGCGGTTGCGCGGCTCAGGAAGTTTGCGTTGCCTGCGGAACCGAATACGCCCTGCGCGCTGCCGCTGCCTGACCCGAAGGTCGCGCCTGCGTCCGCGCCTTTGCCGTGTTGCAGCAATACTAACACAACCACTGACAAAGCGGAAATAATATTAATAATCCAGATAAGGGTTTTAAAGGCTTCCATATGTTTTCTACGAGGCTTGTGCTGCGTTGATGATGGCGGTAAATGAGTCATATGATAATGACGCGCCGCCAACCAATGCGCCGTCTACATGAGGTACTGCGAAGATGTCGGCTGCATTGTCTGCTTTCACACTTCCGCCGTAAAGAACGCGGATTTTAACATCGCTTCCGTACAAAGACAAGATTTCTTTGTAGATGAATGCGTGCATGTCGGCAATTTGTTCTACGGTGGCGACTTTGCCGGTGCCGATTGCCCATACCGGCTCGTAGGCGACGGCGATGTTTTTGGTGTTCAGTCCATGCAATACGGAGAGTTGGTGGGCGATGACTTCGTGTTCTTTGCCGGCTTCGCGCTCTTCGAGGCTTTCGCCGACGCACAATAGGGGAATGAGGCCTACGTTGAGGACGTTTTCCATTTTGCGGCGTTGGATTTCGTTTTTCTCGCCGAAATAGAGGCTTCGTTCGGAGTGTCCGATGAGGACGATGTCTGTGCCGATGTCGGCGAGCATTTCTGCGGAAACTTCGCCTGTGTAGGCACCGTTGTTGGGGAAGCGGCTGACGTCTTGGGCGCAGGTGAGGATGCGGTTGTTGAGGACAATCTGCATGGCGTTGTGCAGTTGCAACAGGTAAACGGTCGGGGCGGCAAGGCCGATGAGGACGCGTTCGGCGGTGGGCATGATGCGGAAGCGGTGCATGAGTGCGTTGTTGTTTTGGAGTCGGCCGTTCATTTTCCAGTTGCCGATGACCCATTTTTGATCCCACATTCCGATTTGGTGATACATCTTTTTTGCTCCGTGTTGTGTTTCTTTGGCTGTACGCTGCGTGTAGCGTGATGTAACGTGAAGTTTAGTGGATATGCGACGGGTTCGCAACTTGAAACGGGATGCCCGGGGTCGTCTGAAATGCTGTTTCAGACGACCTGTTTTATAATAACTGCTTGATATACACATATATAGGACCTGGCTATGCACGCGCTTCATTTTTCGGCTTCGGACAAGGCCGCGCTTTATCGGGAGGTGTTGCCGCAGATTGAGTCTGTGGTGGCGGACGAGACGGATTGGGTGGCGAATTTGGCGAACACGGCGGCGGTTTTGAAGGAGGCGTTCGGCTGGTTTTGGGTGGGTTTTTATTTGGTCGATACGCGTACGGACGAATTGGTTTTGGCGCCGTTTCAGGGGCCTTTGGCGTGTACGCGGATTCCGTTCGGGCGCGGGGTGTGCGGTCAGGCTTGGGCGAAGGGCGAGACGATGGTCGTCAAGGATGTCAACGCGCATCCCGACCATATTGCCTGCTCGTCTTTGTCGCGTTCGGAAATTGTGGTTCCGCTGTTTTCAGACGACCTCTGTATTGGCGTGTTGGACGTGGACAGCGAGCATTTGGCGCAGTTTGATGAAACGGATGCTTTGTATTTGGGCGAACTGGCGAAGATTTTGGAGAAGCGGTTTAAGGCTTCGCGTCAGGCGGCTTGAGACTGAAAAACAGGCGGGCGGCGCGCGCTGAAGTTGGCGTGGCGGGAGTGTGGTTTTATAATGTCTGCCATTGCTAAAACAATTATTTAACGGAGCACAAAATGGATTTTGAAAAAGCGCGGTTCAATATGGTCGAACAGCAAATCCGTCCGTGGGATGTATTGGATTTTGACGTTTTGGACGCTTTGGAGGAGATTCCGCGCGAGCGTTTCGTGAACGAGTCTTTGCAGGGCTTGGCGTATGCCGATATGGAGCTGCCGCTTGCCAACGGTCATAAGATGCTCGAACCGAAAATCGTAGCGCGGTTGGCGCAGGGTTTGAAGCTGACTAAAACCGATACGGTTTTGGAAATCGGCACGGGTTCGGGCTATGCGACCGCGCTTTTGGCGAAACTGGCGGGCAAAGTGGTTTCAGACGACCTCGATGCCGAGCAGCAAAACCACGCCAAAGCAGTGTTGGACGGCTTGGCTTTGAACAATATCGATTATGTGCAAAACAACGGGCTGACCGAGCCTTCCGCGGGCGCGCCGTTTGATGCGGTTTATGTCGGCGGCGCGGTGGATAGCGTGCCTGAAGTATTGAAAGAACAGTTGAAAGACGGCGGCCGCATGGCAGTCATCGTCGGCCGTCAGCCGGTACAACGCGCGCTGCTGATTACGCGCAAGGGCGACGAATTTGAAGAAAAAGTCTTGTTCGACACGCTGGTCGCGCATTTGGACGACAAAGAAAACCGTCCTTTCGGCGATTTCGATTTTTAAACTTTTTTGAAATCAAAGGTCGTCTGAAAACCAGCCGGACATGGCGAAACGTTTTCAGACGACCTTTCATCGTTTCCATCATTTTACACACAACATCATGACGATCCCGCAACTCACCCCGCTGCAACTGCAACAATGGCAGGAAGAAGGCCGCGCGTTCCATCTGCTGGACGTGCGCACCGACGAGGAAACCGCCGTCTGCGCCCTGCCTGACGCCATCCATATCCCGATGAATCTGATTCCGCTGCGCCAAAACGAGCTGCCCGACGACGATTTGCCGATTGTCGTTTACTGCCACTACGGCATCCGCAGCCTGCATACGGCGATGTATCTGGCGGACGCGGGTTTTGAAAACCTGTTTAACCTGCAAGGCGGGATTGATGCTTGGGCTTTGCAGGTGGATGGGACGATGGCGAGATATTGAGATTTCGGATAGGAAAGGGCGGTAGGGCATGGCTGCCGCTTTTTTTGCGTTCGGATGATTCGAATATAAAAAAATCCTGAAATCCGTTTGTCGGTTTCAGGATTTTTGTTTGGGTACTGTTTTTCAGACGACCTTTGTATGCAGGGGTCGTCTGAAAACCTTTATCCTTGGGTATTGGGTTTAACTCATCAACCTTTAAACCAATCGCCAAGAGTTTAATGATTCAGGCGTTTTGGGCTTCGCGCTGCCAAAGGGTTTTTTGGGCGAAAACCAGTTTGTTGTCTGTAAATTTCACGTTTTCCAGACGCAAGGACCAAACATCGCTTTTCATCGCGCGGGCAAGCGGATGGACTTTGTAATAGAGTGCGAGCGCTGCTTTTTTCTCTGTTTCGTCGGTCAGCAGTTGCGCGCTGGCTGTCAGCTGTATGCCGTTGATTTTGGCGATATTTTCCGGCTGGCCTGCGATGGTTCCGGCGATGTTCGGATTTTTCAGCATCAGGCTGCCGTGTTTGGAACGTGCCGAAGTCAGGACAATCAGCCTTGCTTGCGCTTCATCGGGCACATAAAAGCAGCAGGCGCTCCAAATTTCGCCGTCTGCGGCTGCCGCAATGCTGATCACATGGTTGGCGTGTAGGAATTTGATGATGTTGTCGGGGATGGGCTGCATGATGGATTTCAATTGAAAATGGTCCGGAAAGCTTGGATTAAAAACTTTCCGAACCGTTGTCCGTTTAGCGTTTCATTTCGCTTTCAATGGCGCGGATATTGGCCTGACGGTCGTTGACGGCTTGGGTCAGGCGGCTGATTTTTGCCTGATCGCCTTTTTTCTTGGCAACATTCAGTTGCGCCTGCGCCCTGACCAAAGCCACTTGTTCGTTGCGGACTTCGTTTTCCAAGATTTGCTTGCGGGTCAGTTGCGGTTTGGGTTTGGATGCCGGCAAGATGGGGGCGGGCAGGATTTTGGCTTTGCGGTTCAACTCGGCGGCGCGGGCTTTGGCTGCTTTCAGGTCGCCGACGGAAGTCGCTTCGCCAAGCTTGCCGTTGCGTAATTTGATGTCCAAACGGGGATTGGCGGCTTCTGCCGTGTTGGTTACGCTGCCGCCCGTCGTGCGCGGCAAGACTTTGATGTCGCCCGGCTCGGGAGCTGCTTCCCCGAGGGCTTCTTTCAGGTCGACCCGCTCGGGTACGGCCCTGCCGGCTTCTTCAGGGCTAACGTTTGCAGTGCCGTCCGTATGGGATTCGGTGCAATCGTTGCCGATTTTTTTCTCGGTAAATACTGCGTTGCCGTCCACTTTGCAGATATAGCCGGCTTGTGCGGAGAGGGCGGCGCTTCCCAGCCCGAAAGCCAAAATCAGTCGGTAAAAAATCGGTTTCATCTTTATTTCGGTATATGGCAAAGGTTTTGATTATACTATGCAGCCAGTTATAACGAATCAACTTATTTCAAACAAGGTAAAATTTTCCGATGCCGCCTATCATTGTGAAACGCTGCACGGGGATATCGTAGGCGCAAACCTAAACAGGCTGCGGCGATTATTGTGTTAAATATAGTGGATTAACTTTAAACCAGTACGGCGTTGCCTCGCCTTAGCTCAA
>CAUOMQ010000109.1:0-9010 GCA_963456805.1 uncultured Neisseria sp.
GTACTGTCTGCGGCTTCGTCGCCTTGTCCTGATTTAAATTTAATCCACTATACGTCTGCATCCGCAATCCCAAACCAAAAGGAAACCCATGTTCCGCACCATGCTCGGCGGCAAGATACACCGTGCCACCGTTACCGAAGCCGACCTCAACTACGTCGGCAGCATCACCATAGACCAAGACCTGCTCGACGCCGCAGGCATCCTCGTCAACGAAAAAGTCGCTATCGTCAACAACAACAACGGCGAACGCTTCGAAACCTACACCATCCCCGGCGAACGCGGCAGCGGCGTCGTCTGCCTCAACGGTGCCGCCGCACGGCTCGTCCAAAAAGGCGACATCGTCATCATCATGTCCTACGTCATGCTGTCCGAACCCGAAATCGCCGCGCACGAACCCAAAGTCGTCCTCGTGGACGAACATAATAAAATCCGCGACATCCTCTCCTACGAGCCGCCACACACCGTCCTATAAAACACAAAGGTCGTCTGAAACCGCAAAATCCGCTTTCAGACGACCTTTCAGCCATTTTCAGACGACCTTCGAGAAAGCCCCATCATCATGAACATCCGCATCAACAACCTCACCGTCGGCAACGACCTTCCCTTTACCCTGTTCGGCGGCATCAACGTACTGGAAGACCTCGATTCCACCCTCAAAGCCTGCGAACAATACGTCAAAGTAACCGACAAACTCGGCATTCCCTACGTCTTCAAAGCCTCCTTCGACAAAGCCAACCGCTCCTCCATCCACTCGTTCCGCGGCGTCGGTTTGGACGAAGGCATGAAAATCTTCCAAGCCGTCAAACGCGAGTTTGACGTACCCGTCATCACCGACGTCCACGAACCCTACCAATGCGCCCCCGTCGCCGAAGTCTGCGACGTCATCCAACTGCCCGCCTTCCTCGCCCGTCAAACCGACCTGGTCGTCGCCATGGCAAAAACCGGCAACGTCATCAACATCAAAAAGCCCCAATTCCTCAGCCCTTCGCAGATGAAAAACATCGTTGAGAAATTCCAAGAAGCGGGCAACGATCAAATCATCCTGTGCGAACGCGGCGCCAACTTCGGCTACGACAACCTCGTCGTCGATATGCTCGGCTTCGGCGTCATGAAACAAACCTGCGGCAACCTGCCCGTCATCTTCGACGTCACCCACTCCCTGCAAACCCGCGAATCCGGTGCGGCCGCATCCGGCGGACGGCGCGCGCAAGTGTTGGATTTGGCACTCGCCGGCATGGCAACCCACCTCGCAGGCCTCTTCCTCGAATCACACCCCAACCCCGACCAAGCCAAATGCGACGGCCCCAGCGCCCTGCCGCTTGCCCAACTGGAAGACTTCCTGACCCGCGTCAAAGCCGTGGACGAAACCGTCAAATCCTTCGCGCCTATGGACATCCGTTAACGCGGCATGGCAAACGAAAGGTCGTCTGAAAATTGAATCGTCGGTTTACCTTGTGTAAACTGACGGTCAGGCAATTTTGTATTTCAATCGATTTTTCGATATAAAACAGTAAATACACAAACCATCAACATTGTGGGCAAACGCGAAAACCCCAAAAAACGGATTCGCCGCCTGCGCCCGATTCTTCAACTGCTCATTACATATAAGGAAAACAATATGAAAACATGGAAAACCCTACTTGGCGCCGCCGCGTTCACCTTGACCCTGACTTCTGCCGCCGTGGCGGAGACGGCTTATGTACCGGGTCTGCACGTTACCGAACCCAACCAGCTCGTTACCGCCAAAAAAGTCAAACGCAAAGACTTATTCGGCATGTGGGGCAACACCAGCAAAAACGCTGACGGCTCCCTGCTCAACGCCAGCCTGATGCGCCCCGACGGTACCGGCCGCGACCTAATCCATTTCCAAGCAAATTCCGGCGATACGACCACCATTACCCAAGACTTCAAATGGAAATTCAGCCGCTGGAGACAAGAATTCCGTCAAACCATAACCAACTACACCGTCAGCCACAACGATGGCGCGCCCGAACAAAAACCTGACGAAATCGGCAAAACCGTCAAATTCAAGGTTCCGCTGCTGCTGAAGCTGGAAGGCAAACCCAACGTATTGGAAATGACCAATAAAGAAGGTACGGACAGCGTCCGCTATTACCGCTACAACGAAGAAGCCATGCCTGATCTGCTGAAAAAACTGGAAGCGCAATAATCCATCTTCCCAATACAGAAAGGTCGTCTGAAAACCTAATTTCAAGGTTTTCAGACGACCTTTCTGTTTTCTGTTACCCCTTAAAGATTTATAGTTCTTTGTAACTAAAAACAATCATCAATAATATTTACATTTCGAAATAAAAAGAGTAAGGTTGCCTTGCTTTTCGGGCTTTCCGTTGGCTTTTGAACCGTAAACAATCAAATTTGAGGAAGAAACATGAAAAAATTATGGATACTTGGCGCATTAGGCTTGAGCATGGCGGCGCAGGCGCATGATTTGTGGGTGTCGGCTCCGGTGCGTTTGGATTCGGGCAGTACGTTGAAAGCGGATTTGGGTTACAGCCATGATTTCCCGAATGTTGAAAAAATCGCCGACGACCGTGTGCACATTTTCAAACCGCTGCAATTGACGGACAAATCCGGAAAAACCGTTGATTTGACGAATAAAGGCGAAAATTACCAATATGTTTCCAAATCCCGCCTGAAAGACGGCTCGTATTGGGTCGGCGCGGTGTACAAACCGACGTTCTGGTCGCAAAACAGTGAAGGCTGGAAACAGAAAACCTTGAAAGACCTGCCCGGCGCGACTTATTGCGAACAGGCCCAGATGTTCGGCAAAGCGTTTTTGCAAGTGGGCAGCGCAGGCGTGGATGAAAGCGTGTTGACCCGTCCGGTCGGTCATGAATTGGAGCTGGTGCCGCTGAAAAATCCGAATGAAGTCAAGGTGGGCGGTCTGCTGCCGATTAAAGTGCTTTATAAAGGCAAACCGTTGGCAAAAGCGACGGTAACGGCAAGCTCGGATACGCTGGCGGAAATGGACTTGGCGGCTACGCACGACCACCGCGAGCCGCAAGGTTTCTCAGGGAAAACGGATAAAGACGGCGTCGTCAACGTGATTCCTTTGATTGAAGGTTTGTGGAAAATCAAAGCTGCCCATCAGGCGGATTATGCCGATAAAAGTGTTTGCCAACAAGACAATGCCTATGCAACGCTGATTATGCCCGTCGGAACGAAACGCGCGGCTGAACGGCATGAACACCATCATCATCAACACTAATTGAGTGTGAAAGATCAAAAAGGTCGTCTGAAAAGGTTTTCAGACGACCTTTCTTTATATAGTGGATTTACAAACCCAATGCCTCAGCATGAAACTCGATATGCGAGTCGATAAAGCTGGCGATGAAGAAATAATCGTGTCCGTAGCCGGGGCGGACTTTGTATTGCACATTAAAGCCGTTGGCGCGGGCGGCGTTGACGAAGGCTTCGGGTTGTAATTCGTCGGGGAACAATGGATCTACACCGCCTTGGTCGATAAGTATCGGCAGCTTGCGTGAGGTCGTCTGAACGAGCGATGTGCTGTCGTAAGCCTGCCAAGCCTCCGATTCCTTGCCCAGATAGGCGGCAAACGCCTGCTTTCCGCCTCGGCTGGCGGTTGGGTGGCACAAGGGGGCGAACGCGGAAACGGCGGCATAGCGGCCCGGATTTTTCAGGGCGATGGAAAGTGCGCCGTGCCCGCCCATGCTGAAACCTGCGATGCTGCGCTCTTGGGTGGCGGGGAAATGCCGTTCCATCCAGTCGGGCAGTTCGCGGCTGATATGGCTGTACATCTGATAATGTGCCGCCCACGGCTGTTCGGTCGCGTCAATGTAAAATCCCGCGCCCTGTCCGATAAATTCGTTCGCGCTGTCGCTGATATGGCTGCCGCGCGGCGAGGTGTCGGGGAAAACGACGATGATGTTCCATTGCGCGGCGAAACGCTGGATGCCGGTTTGGCGTATCAGTTCCGAGCCGTCGCCGTGCAACCCCGACAAGAAATACAAGACCGGCGCGGGATAGCCTTTCAATACCTGCGGCGGCAGGTAGATGCCGAAAGTCATATCGGTTTGACAGGTTTTGGAAAAGCAGCGGTATTGTTCTTGATGGCCGTTGAACATTTTGGCGCGGGAAAGCAGGTGTAATTCGTGTGCGGACATAGATGGGATGGCGTGAAAACAGTGAAGGCATCATCTTAACAGAAAGACCGCGTTACGGGCTTTTAAAAACCTATCGAACGGTATGGTTTCAGACGACACCAATCTATACACAAACTCTGTGGATAAGTTTGTTGATAAGCTTTGGGTAATCGGAATTTTTGCTTTTGGAACAACCCAAGCCTTTCGGTGCTTAAAAAATAGTCAAATAAAACACAATAAAATCAATTAGTTATAAAAATAAAAAATTTCAAAGCCTTTATGGGAAAAATCTATAAGCAAAACAAGCCAATGCGGGATTGTGTATAAAAAGTGATTGACACGCCCGATAAATGTCAAATGAGTTGACCGAACAAGCAAGGCATCGGCTGTCGCCCTATGGGGAAAAACTTCAATCCCCCTGCCTTTCGCGTTACAATACACGCTTACTTTTTTACACAGAAAAACACACCATGAAAGCCAGCCAATTTTTCATTTCCACCTTGAAAGAAGCCCCCGCCGAAGCCGCGCTTGCCAGCCACAAGCTGATGATTCGCGCCGGCCTGATTAAAGCCAACGCGTCCGGCCTTTATACTTGGATGCCGATGGGGCTGCGCGTGTTGCGCAAAGTTGAAAACGTCGTGCGCGAAGAAATGGCGCGCGCGGGCAGCGTGGAGTTGCTGATGCCGGTGGTGCAGCCTGCCGAGCTGTGGCAGGAATCCGGCCGCTGGGAATTTTACGGTAAAGAACTGCTGCGCCTGAAAGACCGCCACGACCGCGATTTCTGCATGGGCCCGACCTGCGAGGAAGTCATCGCCGACATCGTGCGCAAAGAAATCAACAGCTACAAACAACTGCCGAAAAACTTTTACCACATCCAAACCAAATTCCGCGACGAAGTGCGCCCGCGCTTCGGTGTGATGCGCGCGCGCGAGTTCGTCATGAAAGACGCTTATTCCTTCCATGCCAACTACGCCTCGCTTCAGACGACCTATGATGCCATGTACGACGCTTACTGCCGCATCTTCACCCGTCTGGGCTTGGAGTTCCGCCCCGTCGCCGCAGACACCGGCAGCATCGGCGGCACCGGTTCGCACGAGTTTCAAGTGTTGGCGGAAAGCGGCGAAGATGTCATTGCATACAGCGATACTTCCGATTACGCCGCCAATATCGAGCTGGCACCGACCTTGCCGCTCAAAGGCGAACGTGCGGCCGCCAAGGCAGAGCTGACTAAAGTACACACGCCGAACGTTAAAACCATTGATTCATTGGTTGATTTCCTCAGCATTCCGATTGAAAAAACACTGAAATCCATCGTGGTCGAAGGCGAAAACGAAGGCGAAATCGTCTTATTGCTGTTGCGCGGCGACCATGGGTTCAACGACATCAAAGCCGAAAAACTCGCAGGCGTAAAATCGCCGCTGACCATGGCAGACCCTGCCGCCATCTGTGCGCAGTTCGGCGCAAACGGCGGCTCGCTCGGCCCCGTCGGCTTCAAAGGTAAAGTTTATGCCGATTTCGCCACCGAAAAAGGGGCGGACTGGGTTATCGGCGCGAACGAAGACGACTACCACTATACCGGCTTCAACTTCGGCCGCGACGCTGCCGAACCTGAATTCGTCGATTTGCGCAACGTCGTCGAAGGCGACGAGAGTCCCGACGGACAAGGCCGTCTGAAACTGGCACGCGGCATCGAAGTCGGACACGTCTTCCAATTGCGCGACAAATACACCCAAGCCATGAACGTAAGCTTCCTCGACAACAACGGCAAATCGCAAATCATGGAAATGGGCTGCTACGGTATCGGTATCACCCGCGTCGTTGCCGCCGCCATCGAGCAGAACAACGACGAAAAAGGCATCATCTGGACAAAAGCAATGGCGCCGTTTGAAGTCGTTATCGTGCCGATGAACTACAAAAAATCAGACGCCGTACGCGAAGCCGCCGACAAAATTTACGCCGAACTGCTGGCGGCAGGCGCAGACGTCCTCCTCGACGACCGCGACGAACGCGCAGGCGTGTTGCTCAACGACTCCGAGCTTTTGGGCATCCCGCACCGCATCGTCATCGGCGACCGCGCCTTGAAAGAAGGCAATGTCGAATACGCCGAACGCCGCGACAATCAGGCGCAAACCGTGGGCTTGAATGAAATCGCCGGCAAAGTATTGGCTGCATTGAAAGACTAATGACGGTTTAAAACGGATGCAGATGAAAGAAGGTCGTCTGAAAACTGGAAACAGGTTTCAGACGACCTTCATTATTGTGAAATCAGAAGCTTAACGGATGAATGCTTTGATTCATTCTTGCACGAACTGGCATTCAATCGGACAACTGCCGTTTCAAAAACCAATCGCCGAACGGCCAGTCCACGCTGTCGAGCAGATTTTTGGTAATCAGCCCCAGCTCGGTATCGCCTTCAATTTGCAGTTTACGGTTGAAAAACAAAGTATCGGGGTCTTCCTCGCGCATCATCATGCGCATAAAGTCGATGCCGTTGGCGGCAAGGCGCAAATCGGGCGTGCCGAAGAAGTCCGCATCGATAAATTTTTCGGCATTGGCGGTGAAACGCACCTTGATGCCCGCGTCCAATACGTCGATTTCGAATTTTTTGCCGTCAAACAGGCTCATGTCGGCGGGCAGCAATCCGCGTTTGAGCATGGTGTTGAGGGCAAAAACCAAAGCGAAACGCGGCGGCCTGCTCGGCAGTTTGCCGCCAATTTTTCCCGCCCATGCGGGCAATACGATTTCAGGCAACGCCATAATATTCCTCCTTCACGGCTTCGATACCCGGCTGGCCGTGCCAATAGCCGTCTACCAGCGTGCCGGTGGTCAGTCTTTCCAATTCGGGCAGCGCATCCGCCAGGGCGGTTTTGCCGTCCAATACATCGCGGTGGATACGGACGATTTCCGCCATGCCGTGCATTTGCGGCGACAGGCGCAGCATGTTCACGCCGATTTGCCGCAAATCCTCATGGTGCGGCAGCAGGTTTTGGCAGCCGTAAGACATGGTTTGGATGCCGTTGATGGTCAAAAACGGTTTGCCCTCGCGGGTGTTCATGTCCATGCCCTGTTCGTAATCCAAGCAACGGAACTCGCAGCCGTCTTTGTTCAGGTTGTAATGCCGCGCGGTAAAGCAGCGTGAAGAGTACGCCAAAGGCATTTTGCCCCAAGCAAACAATTCCGTTTCAATGTCGTCTGAAGCCTTGATGATTTCGGCAACTTTGTCGCGGCTCAACTCGGACGGCGCAATCCAGCGGTATGCGCCCAGTTTTTGGAAAAGCGCCAGCGTGCTTTCGTTGTAAATGTTCAGGCTGGCGCCGGCGACAAACGGAATGCCGTGTTCGCGCGCCAATTTGACTGCGCCCATGTCGTTGGCTTCGACTTTAAATTTGTCCTGTCCTGTGATTTTGCGCAGGCGTTTCAAATCGGATTCGCTTTCCAGCAGCACCTGCGACGACAGAATAATTTCCTTACCGCTTTCCGCCAAATCTTCCGCCAGGCTGACCCAGTCGGCAAAACGCATTTTCTGTCGGCGCGAACACACCACTTCGCCCAAATAAATGGTATCCACCGGCGCATCCAGCATGGCGGCGTAAAATTCCAGCAGCGCTTCCTTCTGCCAGAAAAACAAAACCGATCCCAGCGATAGTTTCATCGGATTCATTTTCCCTCCCCCTTATTTCCACGGACGGCTGTATGCGCCCAAGGTCGTCTGATGCCCTTCCGAAACCTTGCTCAGCGCGTTGTTCCACACCGGGTTGACTTTGAAATGCGCCGGATCGGCAGCGGCTGCGTCCAAAGCCTGCCGCAGCGATTTGGTAACCTGCGCCGTGTACATCGGGCTGCGCTGGCGGCCTTCGATTTTGATCGCGGACACACCGATTTTGATGAGTTCGGGCAGCATTTCCAAAACGTTCAGGCTGGTCGGCTCTTCCAGCGCGTAATAGGTTTCGTCATTGACTTCAAAACGGC
The DNA here is from genome assembly GCA_963456805.1 of uncultured Neisseria sp. Classification (GTDB taxonomy): domain Bacteria; phylum Pseudomonadota; class Gammaproteobacteria; order Burkholderiales; family Neisseriaceae; genus Neisseria. Next base: position 8,094 of record CAUOMQ010000109.1, read on the forward strand.
CTTTACACAGGGTCGGATAACCGGCCGGTTCGTTCGGTTTGTACTGGTCGATCAATACTTGGTTCAGCCGCACGTTCATGCGGTCGGGCAACTGCTCCCAGCGCACCGCCTTCGCCGGCGAACACACGCCCTGCATATTCGGCGATTCACCCGTCGCATAGCTCGACAAAATGCAGCGCCCTTCCACCATCACGCACAAACTGCCGAAACCGAACACTTCGATTTCCACATCCGTATTGTCAATCACATGTTTGACCTGATCGACCGTCAAAACGCGCGGCAGCACGGCACGGCGGATACCGAACAGTTCCTTCATCATATTGATGGCTTCATAATTGGTCGCCGACCCCTGCACCGACATGTGCAGCCTCAAATCAGGATGACGCTCGGCGGCATAAGCCATAATCGCAGGGTCGGCGACGATTATCGCGTCCGCCCCCAGTTGCACCGCCGTATCGACAGCCCGATGCCACCGCTCGATTTGCCCCGCCTGGGCAAAAGTATTGATGGCCATCAGCACATTGCGGCCGCGCGCATGGGCATAAGCCACCCCTTCCTGCGCCGATTTCATATCGAAATTCAGCCCCGGGAAATTGCGCGCATTCGTCGCATCTTTCAGCCCCATATAAACCGTGTCCGCGCCATTGTCCACCGCCGTCTTCAAAGCGGGCAGGTTGCCGGCGGGACAAACCAACTCAGGGATTTTCGGCATTTTGCGTTCCTCGACTCTTGTAGTTTGTTATTCGAAAATCAATATTTAGTATGATTTCGGGTATTTTAGAGATTTGGACACAAGATATTATGATTTAAATCAATTGTGAAATCAGGTTTGGATAACGTATGTTTTAGTGAACATAATTTAACCATGTTAAATATCAAGTTAATCAGCGGGTTATCTTTTCCAATTTGATAATATG
>CAUOMQ010000110.1:0-9010 GCA_963456805.1 uncultured Neisseria sp.
GGTTTGTACCCATCAATATTTAAACCTTTCTAATAATAGGAATATTGGAAATGAATTTTTTAGATTTATTGGTGTATGTTGAAAAAAGGCCGCTTATGTATTTAAGCGAAAAAAACATGAAAATTTTAGAAAGTTTTATAACAGGATATTATTTATGCGAAGGACTAAATGATATACCTAGTAAAAAAGACGATATTTTTAGGGAGAAATTTTATGATTGGCTCATTGAGCAGTTTGATTTTCTTCAAACCACCCATACGTGGCGCGGTCTGATTGAACAGATTGCAAAATTTGAAAAACGGGATGAGTTTGACTGTTTTTTTTATTATTTGAAATTGTTCATAGAAAATCATGGGCTTGGAGCGGTAGAATCTGAGCAACCTGCGTAGCATGTAAGCCTTTTTTGATGATCTTCGGCTCTTTGATGTAAGAAAACGCCGTATTATTTTGAAAAATAAACTTGTAAGACCTCCTTTTATGGGGCTTTGCCTTGTTATAAAAATTCACAAATGGGCACAGTTCCTTTTACCGGTAGTTCTGAAGCTCTAGATGGAAAACTTGTCATGCCAAATTTCCATCAAGGTGCGGATTCCCCGTTCTGCCTTACTGTTATCTGAGTAGGCGTATTCAATGGTGTATGGGCAAAATCAATGATATGTAAAAGAAATTTAGCCGCATACAGTACGAGGAATAGTCGTCAATGGAGGCAAACAGGGCATCCCTTTGGTCGGTTGCTTTTTGATTTTGCAATAAAGGCAGTCGTTTGGTATCGGAATGTACCATTTTACTTGGTAGGATTTGTTGTGGCGTTTGGTCTGCTTTTTAAGTTTTTCCTCAATAGTTTTCTCGACTTTTGCCAACCGTTTCATACCGTATTTTGCTTGTAGGCTCACCATATTGCCTTTCAAATTTTGTAAACAATGCTAGGTTTTCTTACAATTAAGGTCGTCTGAAAATCTACTTCGAACCGTATCAAGCATTTATAATCCGTCTTTTCAGACGACCTTTTGAACATCCGTTCTCTCAATATAATTGACTTTATGAAACCCAAATTTATCACTCTGGACGGCATAGACGGCGCGGGCAAATCGACCAATCTTGCCGTTATCCGCCAATGGTTCGAATCCCACGACCTTCCTGTATTGTTCACCCGCGAGCCGGGCGGTACGCCTGTCGGCGAGGCTTTGCGCGAAATTTTGTTGAACCCTGAAACCAAGGCGGGATTGCGCGTGGAGACGTTGATGATGTTTGCCGCGCGGCAGCAGCATCTGGAAGACGTTATCCTGCCTGCGCTGGCGGATGGCATTCATGTCGTTTCCGACCGTTTTACCGATGCGACTTTCGCGTATCAGGGCGGTGGGCGCGGCGTACCCCTTCAGGATATTGAAATGCTGGAAAATTGGGTGCAGGGCGGGTTTGGTCCTGATTTGACGTTGCTGCTGGACGTGCCGCTGGAAGTGTCGATGGCGCGTATCGGGCAGACGCGCGAGAAAGACCGTTTCGAGCAGGAGCAGGCGGATTTTTTCACCCGCGTGCGTGCTGTTTATCTCGAACGCGCCGCCGCGCATCCCGAACGCTACGCGCTTATCGACGGCAACCGGAGTTTGGAGGAGGTGAGGGCGGATATCGAACATGCGTTGGCGCGCAGTTTCGGTATGGATGTTTAAAACCGAATGAAGGTCGTCTGAAAGGATACGTTTTTGCTTTGAGGCTGTTTGTTTCAGATGAAAATAGCGGTATGCGCCGCATTGGGAACATGGTAAAATTACACGCTATTACAAAATAGGTTTATTTGTTAATAAATAAGCTGCTTTGTAATGCCAAACGTCCCGAAACCAACGTTTCAGACGACCTCGTTTCAACATCTCTCTCGCAACAGGATCGAAAAATGGAAAACTCATTAAAAGAAGCCGCACTGAAATTTCACGAATTCCCCGTGCCGGGTAAAGTCTCCGTTACCCCCACCAAATCGCTGGCCACGTCCAAAGACTTGGCTTTGGCGTACTCGCCGGGCGTTGCGGCTCCTTGTATGGAAATCCATGCCGATCCGCAAAATGCGTACAAATACACCGCCAAAGGCAACTTGGTTGCCGTGATTTCCAACGGTACCGCCGTTTTGGGCTTGGGCAACATCGGCGCATTGGCGGGCAAACCTGTGATGGAAGGCAAAGGCGTATTGTTTAAAAAATTCGCCGGTGTGGACGTATTCGACATCGAAATCGATGAAAAAGACCCGCAAAAACTGGTGGACATCATCGCCGCGTTGGAACCGACCTTCGGCGGCATCAACCTCGAAGACATCAAAGCGCCGGAATGCTTCTACATCGAACGCGAATTGCGCAAACGCTGCAAAATCCCCGTATTCCACGACGACCAACACGGTACCGCCATCATTACCGCTGCCGCCGTATTGAATGCCCTGCGCTATACCGGCCGTAAAATTGAGGAAGCAACCTTAGTTTGCTCCGGCGCGGGGGCGGCTGCGATTGCCTGCTTAAACCAACTGCTTGATTTGGGTCTGAAACGCGAAAACGTAACCGTTTGCGACTCCAAAGGCGTGATTTACAAAACCCGCGAAGACAAAGACCGTATGGACGAGTCCAAACAGTTCTACGCCATTGAAGACAATGGTCAACGCGTGCTTGCCGATGCCGTCAAAGGCAAAGACATCTTCTTGGGCCTCTCCGGCGCGAACCTGCTGACGCCTGAAATGCTGAACACCATGAACGCCAAGCCTATCGTGTTCGCCATGGCAAACCCGAATCCGGAAATCCTGCCGCCGCTGGCAAAAGAAACCCGTCCGGACGTGGTTATCGGTACCGGCCGTTCCGACTTCCCGAACCAAGTAAATAACGTATTGTGCTTCCCGTTCATCTTCCGCGGCGCGTTGGACGTCGGCGCGACGACCATCAATGAAGAAATGAAACGCGCCTGCGTCTATGCCTTGGCGGATTTGGCGAAGGAAGAGGTAACTGAAGAAGTGGTTGCCGCTTACGGCAAGAAATTCGAATTCGGTGCGGAATACCTGATTCCGACCCCGTTCGACTCCCGCCTGCTGCCGCGCGTTGCTTCGGCTGCCGCCAAAGCTGCGATGGAAAGCGGCGTGGCAACCCGTCCGATTGCAGACTTGGAAGCCTATGCTGCCAAACTGAGCGAGTGGAAACTGTAATCCGGTTTTTAATTTGAATGTGATGTAGAAAAGGTCGTCTGAAAACTTTCAGACGACCTTTTTGTTTGGGTAAATGTCTTCCTGCTTTAAACCGCGTCGGTCAGCGATGAGAACACTTCAAAATAAGTCGGGAAGGTTTTATGGGTGCATTTCGGGTCGTTGATGACGGCGGGTACGCCCAACAGGGAAACCAGCGAGAAACACATCGCCATGCGGTGGTCGTCGTAAGTGTCGATGACGGCGTCGGGCGTCAGTATTTCAGGCGGGGTGATGTGAATCGCTTCGGCTTCTTCGGTGACTTCCGCGCCGAGTTTGCGCAACTCGTTTGCCATTGCGGCGATGCGGTCGGTTTCTTTGACGCGCCATGAACCGATGTTGCGAAGCGTGCAGGTTTGTCCGGTGGCAAGTGCGACGATGGCGAGGGTCATGGCGGCATCGGGGATATGGTTTGCATCCAAATCAAAGGCTTGGACGGCACGTTCTTTCGGACGCGAGACTTCGACGAAGTTTTCGCCCCAAACCACGTCCGCACCGATTTTTTCCAGCTCGCGGGCAAAGGCGACATCGCCCTGTATGCTGTTTGCGCCGATACCGGTAACGCGGACGGGCGTGGCGGCAATCAAGCCGGCAGCGAGGAAATAGGACGCGCTGGAGGCATCGCCTTCGACATATAAATGGTCGGGCGCGTGGTAGCAGGCATCGGCGGGGATTTTGAAGACGCGGTAGTCTTCATTGGCAACCTGTACGCCGAATTGCGCCATCAGTTTCAAGGTGATGTCGATATAGGGCTTGGAAATCAACTCGCCGACCATACGGATTTCAAATGCCTGCCCGGTCAGCGGCAACGCCATCAAGAGGGCGGTCAGAAACTGGCTGGACACATTGCCTTTAATCGGAATCACGCGCTCGCCACGGTCTTGGCGCTCGCCGATATGAAGCGGTGGATAGTGTTCGTTGCCGAGATATTCGACATCGGCGCCGGCAATCCGCAGCGCATCGACCAAATCGCCGATAGGGCGTTCGTGCATACGCGCAACGCCGTGCAGATGATAATCGCCGCCCAAAACCGCCAGCGCGGCGGTCAGCGGACGGAACGCCGTTCCCGCGTTGCCTAAAAACAAATCGGCAGTGCGGTTGGGGAAACGTCCGCCTGTACCGTGTACTTTCAGACGACCTTCGGCAAGATATTCGATTTCAACGCCGAGTTTATCGAGCGCTTCCAACATACGGTCGGTATCGTCGGATTTGAGCAGGGAATGGATTTCGCAAGTGTTGTCGGACAAGGCGGCAAGCAGCAGGGTGCGGTTGCTGATGCTTTTGGAACCGGGCAGGGCGACGGTGGCGGGCTTGAGCGAGGCGGCAGGGAGGCGGATGGATTCGGTCATGATGGTCGTTTGGGAAGCGGAAACAGAAAACGGCATTATACGGCAGGGAGGGGGCGTCTGAAAAACGTGGCTGCTGCAATTCGATGAACCAGAGTTTGTCATTGAATGGTTTCGGTATCTTAATGCGCTCAAACACGGCAAGGTAACATCTGAATGGTTTGTCGATGCGCGAAATCTTGCCAACCGCACCGCACGTCCGCAAAACGCCATGCTGAAATACATCGCCCCGCAGTCGGGACGCTCCGTCCGCGTAGGTGTGAGAATGGATTTCTAAGTTTGGAATAAAACAAACCGGATTCCTTTGATGGGAATCCGGTTTTTCTTTGGGATGATTGGATTTTCAGACGACCTTTGGGGTCGTCTGAAACCTTATTTATGCCCTTTACCTTCGTTTATTCAAAGTCTTATAGACTAGCTGTCAGACAAATACGGCTCGACGCTTTCTTTCAATATCTCAATCAATTCTTCGTCCATATAGCGGTAATCGTCAGGAATGTCCAAAACAATGATTTCCTTATGTTGCAAAGCTCGGGAAAACTGTGCCGACAGGCGGTTTTTATGTTTTTGTTCCATCACAAAAACCTTATCCGCCCACGCGATGTCGTTGATGGAAACGGTGTGCCGTGCATTGGGGCTTGTGCCTGCGGAACGGGTCTGCACGTTCGGATAGCGTCGGAATACCGCTTCAGCGGTGGGGCTGCGCCATTGGTTGCGGCTGCAAATAAAAAGTGCGTTCATAGAAATTAAAAAAGGCGGAAAAATATCCGCCTTGTGAAAATCATCTCGATGGGGTCGAAATGTGTTTTTTTTAAGTTAATCAAACCATTCGGCTTCAAATTCATGCTGCCTGAAGGGGTAAACAAAGCCCAGTTTTTGCGCGCGTTTGACTTTATTCTTGCGGAAATACATCAAATCCCACTTTTTCTCGGGCTTGCCCTCAGAAGGGTTTTTGCCGTGTACGCGATGGCTGGGTCGTTTTGCTTGATGCCGCCGCCATGCACGGCTGCGACTGTGGTCTAAATTGTCCATTATCTGCTTTCTAACTTTGTTTCGGAAATCGGGTTCAGCAGCCGCGATTTTTTCTGTGTTCGATTATTCGGCAAGAAAAAGGAAAATCAAATTTTAGCCAAATTATCTTGATAATACAAGCATTTGACCGTCGTTGTGAAACAGGTCGTCTGAAATGTGAGACACCATTTATTTTTGCTTATCCAACGCTTCTTCATCCAGCGATTTCAACCATTCCAGCTTTTCGCCGATTTTGATTTCCAGCCCGCGCGGGACGGGTTGGTAGAAATCGGGTTCATCCAAGCCGTCGGGCATATAGCTTTCGCCGGCGGCGTAGGCGTTCGGTTCGTCGTGGGCGTAGCGGTATTCGCGTCCGTAGCCCAATTCCTTCATCAACTTGGTCGGGGCGTTGCGCAGGTGGACGGGCACTTCGTCGCTGGCGTTTTCTTTGACGAAGCGGCGCATTTGGTTGTATGCCTTGTAGCCTGCGTTGGATTTCGCGGCGGCGGCAAGGTACAGCACGGCTTGCGCCAGCGCGAGTTCGCCTTCGGGCGAGCCTAAGCGTTCGAAGGTGGCGGCGGCATCATTGGCGATTTGGAAGGCGCGCGGGTCGGCAAGCCCGATGTCCTCCCACGCCATGCGCACGATGCGGCGGGCGAGGTAGCGCGGGTCGGTGCCGCCATCGAGCATACGGCAAAACCAATACAGCGCGGCGTTGGGATGCGAGCCGCGCACGGATTTGTGCAGGGCGGAAATTTGGTTGTAGAAACTCTCGCCGCCTTTGTCGAAACGGCGGATTTGCGCCCCCAAGCTGTCGGCGAGAAATTCGGCAGTCAGGGTTTTCAGACGGCGTGTGTCGGCGGCGCGTAAAAGTTGTTCCAATAAATTCAACAATCTGCGCGCATCACCGTCGGCGGTATTGACGAGCAGCTCCTGCGCATCGGCTTCAATCGTGAAATCTCGGTATTCGGGCAACGCCAACACTTTGGCAATCAATTTCTTGAGGTCGTCTGAAGACAAGGACTGCAAAACATACACCTGTGCGCGGCTCAACAGCGCGGGATTGACTTCAAACGACGGGTTTTCCGTCGTCGCGCCGATAAAGGTCAGCAAACCGCTTTCGACATGGGGCAAAAACGCATCCTGCTGCGCTTTGTTGAAGCGGTGGACTTCATCGACAAACAAAATCGTCGCGCGTCCTTGCTGTAAAGCAATTTCGGCTTTATCGATTGCCTCGCGTATGTCTTTCACGCCGGAAAATACGGCAGAAACAGGCAGAAACTGGGCATTGAAACTCTGCGCCAAAATCCGCGCCAACGTCGTCTTGCCCACGCCCGGCGGCCCCCACAGCAACATAGAATGCGGCTTCCCGCCTTCCACCGCCACGCGCAGCGGCTTGCCTTCGCCGATTAAATGCTGCTGCCCGATAACATCATCAAGCGTATGCGGGCGCAGGCGTTCGGCAAGCGGCGCATCGGGTTGGCGGGTGAAGAGGTCGGACATGGCGGTTTCCGTGAAAGAGGGTTTTCAGACGACGTGGATTATAGCAGGTCGTCTGAAAAGGGGGATTAACGCTCTTGATACATATATTAATGTAAAAATCAGGCATAATACCCGACTTTCCCCAATCCCCCATCTCACACTGCTTACGGTATAATACGCGTTTGTTTAAAGACTTTGCGGGGCGTTTCAGACGACCTTGCGGCAAGGGATGGCTATGAATATGAAAAAGATGGTTGCCGTTGCTTCTGTGGCGGCGTTGTTGGGCGGTTGCGCTTATGATTCTGACTCGGCGTTCGGCGGTTTGGGCGGCGGTACAGGTATCGGCGGCAGCGTGGTGAAAATGGCGGTCGATCATCAGTGCCGTTCGGAGTTGAACAAGCGCAATGAGTGGCGTTTGATCGCGCTGACGATGAGCGCGGACAAACAGCGCGAGTGGGAAGACAAAATCTGCGGTTGCGCGAGCGAGGAGGCGCCGAACCAGGTATCCGCGCAAGAGTTGATGGATGTTTTGAATCCTTCTTCGCGCGATCGGGCGATTGCGTCGGTAACGGTGAAAACCGTCAATGCTTGTTTCAAGCGTTTGTATAGATAATGTTTTTCAGACGACCTCTGTGTATCGGGGTCGTCTGAAAGTTTATAGTGGATTAAGGTCGGGATAGGGCGGCTTGCCGGATTGTTCGCTGGCAGGTTTCCTGTTTTGATTGGCAATATTTTTGTTTTTATAGAGAAGAAATCATGAAATATATCAGTACGCGCGGCGAGACGGCGCATAAACCGTTTAGCGAGGTTTTGTTGATGGGGCTGGCGCCTGACGGCGGTTTGATGCTGCCGGAGCGTTATCCGCAGGTCAGCCGCGAGACTTTGGACAAGTGGCGCGATTTGAGCTATCCGGAGCTGGCATTTGAGGTGATGAGCCTGTTTGTTACGGATATTCCGGCAGACGATTTGCGCGATATTGTGAACCGTACTTATACGGAAGCGGTGTTTGGCTCTAAGGAAATCACGCCCGTGCGTACTTTGTCGGACGGTATCAAAATCCAAGCCTTGTCCAACGGCCCGACGCTGGCGTTTAAGGATATGGCGATGCAGTTTTTGGGCAACGCGTTTGAATATGTGTTGAACAAAAAAGGCAGGGAACTCAATATCTTGGGCGCAACCAGCGGCGATACGGGTTCGGCTGCGGAATATGCGTTGCGCGGCAAAAAGGGCGTGAACGTATTTATGCTCTCGCCCGACGGTAAAATGAGCGCGTTCCAACGTGCGCAGATGTACAGCCTGCAAGATGAAAATATCCACAATATCGCCGTGAAGGGTATGTTTGACGACTGTCAGGATATTGTGAAGGCGGTACAGAACGATGCTGCGTTCAAGGAAAAATACCATATCGGTACGGTCAATTCGATCAACTGGGGACGCATCGTCGCGCAAGTGGTTTATTACTTTGCGGGCTATTTCAAGGCGACGCAAAGCAATGACGAGCAGGTCAGCTTTTGCGTGCCGAGCGGCAACTTCGGCAACGTTTGCGCGGGACACATCGCCAAACAGATGGGCTTGCCCATCCGCCGTCTGATTGTCGCGACCAATGAAAACGATGTGTTGGACGAGTTTTTCAAAACCGGCGCATACCGCCCGCGCAACAGCGAGCATACTTATGTTACCTCCAGCCCGTCTATGGACATTTCCAAAGCGTCCAACTTCGAGCGTTTCGTGTTCGACCTGATGGATCGCGATCCTCAGGAAATCAATACGCTGTGGGCGGAAGTGGCGGCAGGCAAGGGCTTTGACTTGCAGTTTGCCTTGGAAAAAGTCGGCGGCAAATACGGCTTTACTTCTGGCAACTCGACCCAAGCCGCCCGCCGTGCCACCATCAACTCCGCTTACGAGACGACGACAGAACTCATCGCCCCGCCCACACCCGCCGCTGTAAACGCCCCCCCCGTCCCGA
>CAUOMQ010000111.1:0-8985 GCA_963456805.1 uncultured Neisseria sp.
TAGAGAATCGTTCTCTTTGAGCTAAGGCGAGGCAACGCCGTACTGGTTTAAAGTCAATCCACTATACTTTGAATTTTCCGTTTTCAGTACCCAAGGTCGTCTGAAAAACCTTACAACGCGCGGCGGAAGCTGACGGCTTTCAAAACATGGCTTCTGCCGACTTCTTCGTCACCCGCCAAATCCGCCAATGTACGCGCCACACGCATGATGCGGTGGAAGCTGCGGGCGGAGAGGGAGAGTTTTTCCAACAGGCTGCCCAAGGCTTCCTGCGCTTCTTTTTGGATGCGGGCGGACGTATCGAGTTCACTGACACTCAAAGCGGCGTTGACTTTGCCTTGCCGCGCGTATTGCTTGTCGCGGGCAGCGATCACGCGCGCCAACACGACGGCGCTGCTTTCCCCCGTTTCCTGCTGCATCAGTTCGGCGGCGGACAGGCTGGGGACTTCGATGGTCAAATCGATGCGGTCGAGCAGCGGGCCGGAAATTTTGCTGCGGTAACGCGCAACGCTTTCGGGCGTGCAGCGGCAGGGTTTGACGGGATGCCCGAGATAACCGCACGGACACGGGTTCATGGCGGCGACGAGCTGGAATTTGGCGGGATAGACGGCTTGGCGCGCCGCGCGGGAAATGTGGATTTCGCCGTTTTCCAAAGGTTCGCGCAAAACTTCTAAAACTTTGCGGTCGAACTCGGGCAGCTCGTCCAAAAATAAAACGCCGTGATGCGCCAATGAAATTTCGCCCGGACGCGGGTCGGAACCGCCGCCGACCATGGCTGCCGAGCTGGCGCTGTGGTGCGGGCTGCGGAAAGGACGGTGGCTGTCGAGTTGTTGCTGATGATTGGGCAGGAGCGAACGCAACGCCCATACTTCGACCAATTCGTCTTCGGTCAAAGGCGGCAGAATGCCGGGCAGCCGTTGGGAAAGCATGGACTTGCCCGTTCCCGGCGGGCCCATCATCAAGAGGCTGTGTCCGCCCGCAGCGGCGATTTCCAAAGCAAGGCGGGCGGTATGTTGACCTTTGACATCGATGAGGTCGGGCAGTTTGGCGTTTTCAGACGACCTCTGCGGGACTTGGCAGGCGGTTTGCGCCAAGGGTTCGATGCCGTTCAAATGGGCGGCGACTTCACCTAAAGAACGCGCGCCGTAAACGGTAATGCCGCGCATCACGGCGGCTTGTTCTGCGTTTTCCTGCGGCAAGACGAAAGAGCGCCCCGCCTGCATACCCTGCCATGCCATCGCCAACGCGCCGCGCACGGGGCGCAACATGCCGGAAAGCGCCAGTTCGCCGGCAAACTCGTATTGCGCGAGCTTTTCGGGTGCGATTTGTCCGGATGCGGCAAGAATGCCCAGCGCAATCGGCAGGTCGAAACGTCCCGATTCTTTGGGCAGGTCGGCGGGGGCAAGGTTGACGGTGATTTTTTTAGCGGGGAAGTCGAAACCGCTTTGGATGATGGCGGCGCGCACACGGTCGCGGCTTTCTTTGACTTCGGTGTCGGGCAATCCGACGATATTGAAATGAGGCAGGCCGTTGGCAAGGTGGGCTTCCACTTCGACCAACGGCGCATTCATGCCGCTCAAGGCGCGGCTGTAAACCAAGGCAAGCGACATGTTTCAGACGACCTTATTCGCCGGCTTCGGTTTGCTGTTTGATTTCGGCGACGGCTTCTTCGGCTGCGGCTTCGGCAGCTTCCAATGCAGTCTGCTCAGGCTCTTGCGCGGCTTCGAGTTTTGCCAGACGCTCTTCCAGCTCGACCAGTTTGGTGCGGGTTTTAATCAAAACCTGCTGCTGGATGTCGAATTCTTCGCGCGTAACCAAATCCATACGGTTGAACGCGCTGCCGAGCATGGCTTTGACGTTTTTCTCCATGTCTTTGGCGGGGCTGTTGGCGATGGTTTCGCTGATTTTTGCGCTGACTTCTTCAAAGAGTTGTTTGCCGAACATAATCCGTATCCTTTATATCAGAATATATAAAATCCAAGCGTATTGTATAAGGAAAAAGGTCGTCTGAAAACGGGCATTCTGCTGTCGCGCCTTTTCCCTTCCAAACATCGCCCGCGTGTAGCAAATGCCCGCAAAATCACTCAATCTTGCGGGCATTTTTGAAACGGCTTTTGCCGTATGTTTCGATATTCGGCGTATTTTAACGCTCGACGCGGGCATCAAAAATCGGCAGCCACCACGCACCGCCGGTAAAGCCTTTGCACGAGCCGGTAGTGTGTTCCTCGCTGCGGACGAAGCTCTTGCCGTCCCACACCGCCGTATTGCTTGTCCAGCAGTCGCCTATGCCGCGGCCTTTGAAGCTGCCGCTGAGGGTGGCTGTTTTCTCGTCGAATCCGCCGTGCCCTCCGTATACCATCGGCGGCAGCACTTGTTCGATTTTGGTCAACTCTTTATCGGCAATGGCATAGTAGCCGCTGGTTTGATAAGCACCGCCGATGCAGATGGCCGAAATCAACACCTGACGATCGTTGAGCGGATGGACATACAGGCTGCGGTTCCAACCCATTTGCTCTTTATTATGCAGGGCAGGACAGTAATTATCGTCGCCTTCGGAAACGCGGTTGCTGTTGCGCAGCAGCTTCATGACGGCGCTGTGGCGCGGTGTGTCTTGTTCCAGTATATCGCCTGCTGTTGTCGGCACGGCAACGGCGCGGATGACGGGTTTGGGCTGCGGGCTGAGGACTGCCTGACTGCTGTTGCCTTTGCGTATCAGCGCGGAAGGCGTATTCAGACGACCTTGGAATTCGTCCGCTTTCAACATTGCCGCCGCCGCGCCTTTGTCAGACAAGTGCCATTCATATTTTCCCGCGCGGATGCTGATTTTGCTTTCTTTTTTCAACGCTTCGAGCAAGGCGTTGGTTTGCGCGCTGTTCAATTTGCCTGTGCCTTTTTTGTTCAACGCCAATTTGCCCAGTGATTTGCCGTTCAGCATCAATTCGCTGCGGGCTGCCACACGGGCGAGTTGACGCTCATCGTCGTTAAACGGCAGCAGGGAAACTTCGCCGGCTACGGCGGCGTTCGCCCCCGCTTTTCGGGTAAACAAGATGGAAACCGGCGTTTCTGTTTCGTCCGCCTGATATCCGGCAAGACGGCATGTGCCGGTATTGTCGCAAGCGATGTCCCAGTCTTGGTAATTTTGATAAAAGCCTTGGGGCGGAGCGGCCAGTGCGGTGGCGGGCAAAACAGCCAGCAGCCATTTTTTCATGATGTATTCCTTCCGTTTTATTTTATAGTGGATTAAATTTAAATCAGGACAAGGCGACGAAGCCGCAGACAGTACAGATAGTACGGCAAGGCGAGGTAACGCCGTACTGGTTTAAAGTTAATCCACTATATTGGTGGACGGGTAAAAGACGGCGCAGCAAGGAAACACAGTGCCACGCTGCTTTTTTTGTAAAACATTATGATACTTCGTTTGCCAAAAAGTTTTTGGCTCGGGACGGCACAGGTCGTCTGAAACTCCCTTTCAGACGACCTTTATGCTTTTTTAGACGCCTGCGGCTGCTTTCAATGCGGCAGCTTTGTCAGTGCGCTCCCAAGTAAATTCAGGCTCTTCGCGGCCAAAGTGACCGTATGCGGCGGATTTGCTGTAAATCGGGCGCAAGAGGTCGAGCATTTGGACGATGCCTTTGGGGCGCAGGTCGAAATGTTCGCGAACTAAGGCAATCAGTTTGTCTTCGCTGATTTTGCCTGTACCGAAAGTATCGATGGAAATCGAGGTCGGTTCGGCAACGCCGATGGCGTAGGAAACCTGAATCTGACATTGGGTCGCCAAACCGGCGGCGACGATGTTTTTCGCAACATAACGGCAGGCGTAGGCAGCGGAACGGTCGACTTTGGACGGGTCTTTGCCGGAGAATGCGCCGCCGCCGTGCGGAGCTGCGCCGCCGTAGGTATCGACGATGATTTTGCGGCCGGTCAGACCGCAGTCGCCTTGCGGGCCGCCGATGACGAAACGGCCGGTCGGGTTGATCAGGTATTTGGTTTCGGCAGTCAGCATTTCGGGCGGCAGAACCGGTTTGATGATGTGTTCGATCACGGCGTTTTTCAGCTCTTCGTAACCGATAGACGGATCATGCTGGGTGGACAGGACGACGGTGTCAATGCGTTTTACTTTGCCGGTTTCGCTGTCGTAAACCACGGTCAGCTGCGCTTTTGCGTCGGGACGCAGCCAAGGCAGGCGGCCGTCTTTGCGCAATTCGCTTTGACGCTGCATCAGGCGGTGGCTGTAATAGATGGCAAACGGCATCAGGGTCGGGGTTTCGTCGCAGGCGTAGCCGAACATCAAGCCTTGGTCGCCTGCGCCTTGGTTCAGGTCAATGCCTTCGCCTTCGTTCACGCCTTGGGCGATGTCGGGGGATTGCTGGTCGTAGTACACGCCGACCGCGCAACCGTTGGCATCAAAGCCCAGCTCGGACGAGTTGTAGCCGATGCGTTTGATGGTTTCGCGTGCGACTTTGATGTAGTCCACATGGGCGGTGGTGGTGATTTCACCCGCCAACACGCACAAACCGGTGTTTACCAGAGTTTCCGCCGCGACGCGCGCTTTGGGGTCTTGCGCCAAAACCGCATCCAAAATCGCATCGGACACTTGGTCGGCTACTTTGTCCGGATGGCCTTCGGAAACCGATTCGGAAGTAAACAGATATTCGCTCATTTCAATATTTTCCTTCAAAAACAAGCCGTCTGCTTTCAGACGACCTGTTGTTTCATCATACGTCCCACAACGGAAATCATAACAAAATTTCCACCTGCGCTCCATCCAAATGATAAATATTCCCACTTGGATAAAGCGGTTCGGAATCCTGCCCGTACAGAACATACGGGCAAAAAAATTCCCGCATCAAGCGGGGGGGGATTTGAATTGCCCTCTCGGACCACATCGGCTTTGCAGCCGTCCACCTTACCTTTCCATCTGAAAAGCAGGTTGGCATGGAATTCCCAACTCTTAATGCAGCGCGGATGTTAGCAGAAAAGCCCTTCCCCCGCAAGCCGCGCGCCCTTGCGTTTTACGTTACAATACGTCGTCTGAAAACACCCGAACACCCTATCATGCACCTGCCCTCCGCCATTCCCGCCCTTGCCGCCGCCCTCGCCCTTACCCTGCCCTTGGGCGCGTGCGGCAAAAAAACATCCGAACAAACCGTGCTTCAGGGCGAAACGATGGGTACGACCTATACCGTCAAATACCTTTCAGACGACCTCCCCAACCCGCCCGCGCCCGAAGCCGTGAAAAAGCAGATTGACGGCGCGCTCGAAGAAGTCAACCGCCAAATGTCCACCTACCGCGAAGACTCCGAAATCAGCCGTTTCAACCAAATGCGAGAAACCCGCAAACCCATGCCCGTTTCCGCCGATTTCGCCGCCGTAACCGCCGAAGCCTTACGCCTCAACCGCCTCACACAAGGCGCGCTTGACGTAACCGTCGGCCCGCTCGTCAACCTTTGGGGCTTCGGACCGAACAAAGAAATCACCCGCGAACCCACCCAAGCCGAAATCGACAAAGCCGCCGCCCAAACCGGTACGGACAAAATCATCCTCACGCAAAACGGCAAACAAGCCACGCTCGCCAAAACCCAACCCGAAGCCTATCTCGACCTCTCCTCCATCGCCAAAGGCTTCGGCGTAGACAAAGTGGCAGGCGAACTTGAAAAACTCGGCATCCAAAACTACCTTGTCGAAATCGGCGGCGAATTGCACGGCAAAGGCCGCAACGCCCAAGGCGAACCTTGGCGCATCGGCATCGAACAGCCCAACATCGTCCAAGGCGGCAACACCCAAATCGTCGTCCCCCTCGACAACCGCTCCCTCGCCACTTCCGGCGACTACCGCATTTTCCACGTTGACCCGCAAGGCAGGCGGCTGTCCCACATCATCGACCCCAAAACCCGCCGCCCGCTGTCGCACCGCCTCGCCTCCATCAGCGTCGTCGCCGATAACGCCACCACCGCCGACGGCCTGTCCACCGGACTTTTCGTACTTGGCGAAACCGAAGCCCTCAAACTCGCCGAACAGCAAAACCTCGCCGTTTTCCTGATTATCCGCGACCAAAACGGCTACCATACCGAAATGTCCGGCGCGTTTAAAAAACTACTCCATTAATATCTACAGACTCATATCCATCCCACAGGAACACCATCATGAAAACCCTACTCCTCACCTTCGGCCTCTTCCTCCTCGTCATCCTCGGCATGGCGGTCGGCTATATTTTCTCCAAACGCACCATCAAAGGCAGTTGCGGCGGCATCTCCTCGCTGGGCATGAAAAAAGTCTGCGACTGCGACACCCCGTGCGACACGCTGCAAAAGAAACTGGACGAACAGAAACAGCAGGAAAGCAAAGGCATTACCGTCGATCATTGAACCTTATCCGAATCAGGTTTACCCCTGTTTTGAGCTTGGCAACACAAAAGGTCGTCTGAAAACCGCATATCGCAGTTTTCAGACGACCTTTGATTTGAAGGTGTAGCTAGTTTTTAAAAGGCAGTTGGCGATTTATCGAAGCTGCTCAAATCGCCGTCATTTCCACGCAGGCAGGAAGGACAGGACAGATATTTCCAATGTCGATTACGATACCAAACTCGCCCAAAAGGTCGTCTGAAAAACCCGAAATCCATTTTTCAGACGACCTTTTGCTCCATCTTACAAGCGCGTGACGCTCAAGACGCCTTTGACGTCGCCGAGGCTGGCGAGGACGCGCGGGAGGTCGTTGACTTGTTTGACCTCGAGCGTGAACCTCATGCTGGCTTCCAAGTCGCGGGACTGGGTTTGCACGGCGGTAACGTTGAGTTTGTGGCGGGCGAGCGCGTCGGATACGTCGCGTAAAAGTCCCGAGCGATCTTGGGCGCGGATTTCGACATCGACGGCGAACACTTGCCCTTCCTGCAACGCCGCCCAGCTTGCGTCCAACACTTTTTCAGGCGCTTGTTCGGCGAGGTGTTGGAAAGACGGGCAGGTTTTGCGGTGTACCGAAATGCCGCGCTCGCGGGTAACGAAGCCGACAATATCGTCGGGTGGCGCGGGTTTGCAGCATTTGGCAAGCGTGGTCATCAAGCCGTCTTCGCCATCGATAAGGACGCCGGTTTTGCCGCCTTTTTTGATTTTAGACTGTTTGACGATGGTGGTTTCGCTGACGGGTACGGGCGGCGGTTCGTTCAGCGTGCCGCAGGCTTTCTGGATGGCGCGGTTGGAAATTTCGCCCTGTCCGACGGCGGTGTAGAGGTCGTCGAGTTTTTTGTAGCCGAGGTTTTCGGCAAGCTCTTGCAGGTTGGGCTTGGGCGTGAGTTTGGCAAGCTGCTTGTCGAGTTGGACGCGACCTTCTTCGCGCACGGTGTCGGCGTTTTGCTGGCGGATGTAGGCGCGGATTTTGCTGATTGCCTTGCTGGATTTGACCCAGCCTTCATACAGCCAGTTGACGGAAGGATGCCCTTCTTTGGCGGTGATGATTTCGACGCGCTGTCCGTTTTCAAGCGGGGTGGACAGCGGCACGATTTGCCCTTCGACTTTCGCGCCGCGGCAGCGGTCGCCGATGCTGCTGTGCAGGGCGTAGGCGAAGTCGATGGGGGTCGCGCCCGTAGGCAGGGAGAGGACTTTGCCGTGCGGGGTCAGGACGTAAATCGTGTCGTTGAAAAGCTCGGTTTTGAAGGCGGCGGCGAGGTCTTCCTTGCCGCTTTCCGCCATGTTTTCGCGCCAGTCCAAGAGTTGGCGCAACCAAGCGATTTTTTGTTCGTAGGCGGAGTCGCCCTTACCGCCCTCTTTATAACGCCAGTGGGCGGCGACACCGAATTCGTTGAATTGGTGCATATCAAAGGTGCGGATTTGCACTTCCACACCTTTGTCTTCGGGGCCGACGATGACGGTGTGCAAACTTTTATAGCCGTTGCCTTTGGGGTTGGCGATGTAGTCGTCGAACTCGCCGGGGATGGGCTGCCAAAGGCTGTGGACGATACCCAGCGTGGTGTAACACTCGGGGACGGTATCGACCAGAATCCGCACGGCGCGGATGTCAAAGAGGCCGTCGAAGCTGAGTTTTTTCTTCACCATTTTTTTGTAAATGGAGTAGATGTGTTTCGGGCGGCCGGCGACTTCGAAGTGGACGTTGTATTTTTTGAGCTCCGCGCGCAGGATGTTGAGGAAGTTTTCGATGTATTCGAGGCGTTCGGTGCGTTTTTCGTCCAAAAGCAGCGCGATTTCGCGGTATTTTTCAGGTTCTTGATGGCGGAAGCCGAGGTCTTCGAGCTGCCATTTGAGCTGCCACACGCCCAAACGGTTGGCGAGCGGGGCAAAAATGTCGAGGGTTTCTTTGGCGACGGCGCGTTTTTCGGGGCTGTCGGGAACCTCGCTGAGGAACTGCATGGTGCGGGTGCGCATGGCGAGTTTGATCAACACGACGCGGATATCGGTGACCATCGCCAGCAGCATTTTACGCATGGTTTCGGCTTGCTGGGCGCGCTCTTCGGAAGTGGCGAGGCTGTCCACTCGGGCGAAGTGGGTGAGTTTCTGCACTTCGTCCACACCTTTGACCAGCTCGGCGACGGTGCTGTTGCAGCGTTCGGAAACCAATAGATTCCAATCGGGAACGTAGCGTCCGATGTCGGCAAGCAGGGTGGCGGCGACGGCATCGGAGAGCAGGTCGAGTTCGTTGACCATCTGCGCTGCGCCGAGCAAATGGTCGAGCAGCGGTTCGCCATACGGCGTGGCGGCATCGGCGGGATAGTGTTCTTTTGCCAACGACCATGCGGCGCCGATGAGGTTTTTATCGTTGTCCGGCAGCGCGGCGCAGTAGCTGTCGAACCATTCGCGCAATTCTTGCGGAGTCGCGCTTTGCGTGTCTTGAATCGGGCTGGTGGCGGTCATGATGGTGTCTTTTCGTTTCGATAAAAACAGGTTTATTGTAACAGGTTGCCAAAGGGATTTGCGGGCTGTTTTGCGGGATATAGTGGATTAACTTTAAACCAGTACGGCGTTGCCTCGCCTTAGCTCAAAG
>CAUOMQ010000112.1:0-8971 GCA_963456805.1 uncultured Neisseria sp.
TCTAAAATGTTTGCGCATGAATCACTAAAATTTATAAGGTCATTAATTTCTTTTTTTAAGAGCTCTATATCTTTTATTTTCTTTGATAAAATTTTATTTTTTACCATATTAATTGATTTAGGTACGCCCAAGCCTACAAGAAATGTGCCCAATTCTGCATAATCTTTTATGATGGTAAAGAAATCTGACATCGTATTTCCCTATATATAAATTAACAAGCGTAGGTTGGGTTGAAAACCCAACACAAACCGCTTAATCATCTAAAAACGTTGGGTTTGACAACCCAACTTACCTCTGCGGCACAATCCATTTTCAAATTGTCTGTAACCGCAAAATTTACCGCAACCTGCCCCCTCCCCCGTGGGGGAGGGCTGGGGAGAGGGCATTCCCCGAATTTCGGCAACCTTCCCAAATACCCTAACCGCCCCAATACAAGCCTTGCGGCTTGTTACCCTCTCTCTAACTCTCTCCCACGGGGAGAGAGGACGGGGCGACTGTTGGAATTAAGGGTTCTGTAAGGAAAACAGGTTGTGCAGGCTGCTTTTTGTTTTTCAGACGACCTGCATCAACGGCTGTAAACCCAAGTTGCCTTTCAAATTACCTGCAACCGCAAAATCTGCTGCAATCCACCCCCTCCCCCGTGGGGGAGGGCTGGGGAGAGGGCATTCTCCAAGTTGCGGCAATCTTTCCCAACACTCTAACTTCCCCAAATACAAGCCTTGCGGCTTGTTGCCCTCTCTCTAACTCTCTCCCACGGGAGAGAGGACAGGGAGGTAGTTGGAATTAAGGGTTCTGCAAGGAAAGCAGGTTGTGCAGGCTGCTTTTTACTTTTCAGACGACCTGCAATCAACGGCTGCAAATCCAAGTTGTTTTTCAAATTGCCTGCAACCGCAAAAATCGCTGCAACCTGCTCCCTCCCCCGTGGGGGAGGGTTGGAGAGAGGGCATTCCCCGAATTGCAGCAATCTTTCCCAACACCCTAACCTCCCAAATACAAACCTTGCGGTTTGTTGCCCTCTCTCTAGCTCTCTCCCACGGGAGAGAGGACGGAGTGGCTGTTGGGATTAAGGGTTCTGTAAGGAAAATGGGTTGTGCAGGCTGCTTTTTTTCTTTTCAGACGACCTTCAATCAATGGCAAACCCAAGAAAGCCGTCGCCCTCATGTAGGGTGTGTGCGGTACGCACGCGTTCTCCATTTCCCCTCCAACCCCAACCCACCGCGTGCGTGCCTTGCGGCACACACCCTACCGACGGGTTCAAAGGTCGTCTGAAAAAACGCTCGCAGCGTTTGTTCCATCTGCCTTGCGATAAAGGCTACCTGAAAAATTCCTGCTGTTGATGTTTCGGGCATTCTTTTTCAGACGGCCTGCAACGCCTGAATCCGCTGCAACCTGCTCCCTCCCCTGTGGGGGAGGGCTGGGGAGAGGGCACGCCCCGAATTTCGGCAACCTTCCCTAACACCCTAACCGACCAAATACAAGCCTTGCGGCTTGTTGCCCTCTCTCTAACTCTCTCCCACGGAGAGAGAGGACCGGGCGGCTGTTGGAATTAAGGGTTCTTCAAGGAAAACAGGTTGTGCAGGCTGTTTTTTACTTTTCAGACGACCTAAAATCAACGACAGTAAACCCAAGCTGCTTTTTAAACCGCCTGCAACCGCAAAAACTGCTGCAACCCGCTCCCTCCCCTGTGGGGGAGGGCTGGGGAGAGGGCATTCTCCAAGTTGCAGCAACCTTTCCCAAATACCTTAGTCTCCTAAAATACAAGCCTTGCGGCTTGTTGCCCTCTCTCTAACTCTCTCCCACAGGGAGAGAGGACGGGCGGCTGTTGGGGTTAAGGGTTTTGCAAGGAAAACAGGTTGTGCGGGCTGCTTTTTGTTTTTCAGACGACCTGCATCAACGGTTGTAAATCCAAGTTGCTTTTCAAACCGCCTGCAACCGCAAAACTTGCTATAATCCGCCCCCTCCCCCGTGGGGGAGGGCTGGGGAGAGGGCATTCCCCGAATTGCAGCAACCTTTCCCAACACACTACCGCCCAAATACAAGCCTTGCGGCTTGTTGCCCTCTCTCTAACTCTCTCCCACGGGGAGAGAGGACGGGTGGCTGTTGGGATTAAGGGTTCTGCAAGGAAAACAGGTTGTGTAGGTTGCTTTTTTGCTTTTCAGACGACCTTTATAAATGCTCAATTCAGGCAGCCTGCACCTTATAATTTTCAAAAACCCAATCAAAATCAGCCGTCTGCTACCGTGCAGGCTGCTTTTCCAATTCCTGTAACACACGCAGGATTTCTGCCAGTACATCGTTTGTTTGCTGCAAAATTTCGTGATTCCAAAAACGCAGCACGGTAAAGCCCAAGCTGTTGAGATATGCCGTCCGCGCGTGGTCATATGCGGCTTGTTCCGTGTGCTGCCCGCCGTCCGCTTCGATAATCAGCTTGGGCGTTACGCACATAAAATCAACAATATAATTTCCCATCGGCTGCTGGCGGCGGAATTTATAGCCGTTCAGACGGCCTGCCCGCAGGTGCTGCCACAATTTTGCTTCCGCCTCGCTCATTTCTTTGCGCATGGCTTTGGCGCGTTGGCGCAGGGCGGGATTGTCGGCGGTCAATAGTTTTTCGGGCGGGTTCATTTTTTTATTATTAGGTGTGGGAAACGCCCTGATGACCATCTATTTTCAGTATAGTGGATTAACTTTAAACCAGTACGGTGTTGCCTCGCCTTGTCGTACTATCTGTACTGTCTGCGGCTTCGTCGCCTTGTCCTGATTTAAATTTAATCCACTATAAGTGTAGATTAGCTTAAAAAAACAGCATAACACGCGTAATCGTACAAAAACGTCGGGCTTGCCAATTCAACCCACCCTTGAGGTCGTCTGAAAAAATCTTGGCGTTTTGTATGTATGGTCTTGGTGGGTTTCTTTCCGGTAATGTTGAGAACGTTAGTTTGTTATGGTGTATTGAGTGGTGGGTGCTGAGTTGTCGAATATGGTTTTATTCTATGTCTATGATGGTTTGTACGCCTTCTAATATTTTATTGGATAGGTTTTCTAGGCTTCTTGCGCCTTCATCGACCCTCGCCCCTTTTTGCTTGAGTGTCTGATCCATGTAGATGCTGCCTGCCATGGCGGGTTCTTTCAGGCAGTGGTCTACGGAAAATTGCTCCAATTCTGCGGCGGTTGTCGGGATGGTGCATTCTGAATTGGCTATGGTTTTGCTGCTTTCAGAGATGGTTTTATATACACCCTGGGTGGCGGAATCGAAGATGTCCGCACCGAGTTGGCTGATTTTTTTCAGGTCGATGGTTTTGTCACCTGCGAAGGCTGGGGCGCTCATAAGCAGGCAGAGGAGTAAAGCCGTTTTTTTCATGAAATGCCTTTATGGGTGGGTTTTCTTCAGGCGGTTTGACGGGCAAGCCGCCTTGTGGTTTGGTGTAATGTGTTAGCGATTGTTTTGTTTTTGGTAGTCGTCATTCCATGCTTGTACGGCTGTATTGGCATCGCGTGCGACGGAGTGGATGGTGTTGCACGCGGATAATGTGCCGATTAATACGATAAACAGGGCTACTTTTTTCATAGGGTTAATCCTTATGTTGATGGTGGTGAGTAAGGCCGGTCAGTGTTTGACCGGCATGAAATCGGTATGGTTTTTAAAAGCTGGTGATAAAGGTAATCAAGCCCAAAATGATGCCAGGGGCGTTTGCCAGTACGACGGGGTAGTCGCGTTTTTCTTTCAGAAAGCCGTAGGCAACCCATAATGTGCAGTTGATGGCGGCGACGAGGGGTTGCAGCGGCGAGCCGGGGTTGCCCGCGAGGTTGTTTTGGATTTGCGGGATATAGGAAACGTACATGCCTACTGCGGTCAGGGTAGCGACGACGGAGAGTACGCGCATTTGTTTTTCAGTCATGGTTTTCCTTTCTGATTTGAGGGTTGGGGGGATTTTTCAGACGACGTTTTATGCTGAGGGGTCGTCTGAATTTTTGTTTTTATATTTTTGGTTTTATCGGGTTTCAGACGACCTTTGTTGAGTGGAAAGGTCGTCTGAAAAGGCGGTTTATTGTTTTGCCGCTTTCATATTGTCAATGAATTTGTCAAACAGATAGCCGACATCCTGCGGGCCGGGGCTGGCTTCAGGGTGGCCTTGGAAGCAGAACACGGGTTTGTCGGTCAGTTCGATGCCTTGCAAGGTGTTGTCGAACAAGGATTTGTGGGTAATTCTTGCGTTGGCGGGCAGGGTGTCAGCATCGACGGCGAAACCGTGGTTTTGGCTGGTGATGACGACTTTGCCGCTGTCTAAGTCTTGCACGGGGTGGTTCGCGCCGTGGTGGCTGAAGTGCATTTTCAGGGTTTTTGCACCGATGGCGAGGCTGATGAGCTGGTGTCCCAAGCAGATGCCGAAGATGGGTTTGCCGCTTGCCATCAGTTTTTGCACGGCTTCGATGGCGTAGGTGCATGGCTCGGGGTCGCCGGGGCCGTTGGAGAGGAACACGCCGTCGGGATTGAGTGCCAACACGTCTTCCGCGCTGGTTTGGCCGGGGACGACGGTCAGGCGGCAGCCTCGTGCGGCGAGCATACGCAGGATGTTGGTTTTCACGCCGAAATCGTAGGCGACGACGTGGAATGGTTGTTCGGCAGGAGTAACGAAACCTTTGCCCAAAGCCCATTCGCCTTCGGTCCATTCGTAGGCTTCTTTGCAGGAAACTTCTTTTGCCAAATCTTTGCCGACCATGCTGCCGAACGCGGCGATGAGTTCTTGCGCTTTTTCAACCGTGGCGTCCGCACCGGTCAGAATCGCGCCGCCTTGTGCGCCTTTTTCACGCAGCAGAGTGGTCAGGCGGCGGGTGTCGATGTCGGCGATGGCGACGGTTTTGTTGCGCACCAAATAGTCGTGCAGGCTTTCGGAGGCGCGGAAGTTGCTGTGCAGCAGCGGCAGGTCGCGGATAATCAAGCCTGCGGCATAAACGCTGCGGCTTTCTTCGTCTTCGGCGTTGGTGCCGGTATTGCCGATGTGGGGGTAGGTGAGGGTAACGATTTGTTTGCAGTAGGACGGATCGGTCAGGATTTCCTGATAGCCGGTCATGGAAGTGTTGAACACGACTTCGCCGGAAGTCGAACCTTCGTAACCGATTGATGTGCCGTGAAATACGCTGCCGTCAGCGAGAACGAGAAGAGCCGGAGTGGTCATGATGGAATCCTGTTTGCCTGATGATGGTCGGTTTGCAGAAACGGGCAGGGGTCGTCTGAAAATTGTTTACAAAAAAGACCGCCTGAGAAAATATCGGCTAAAAAAAAACACGCCCCGCAGCCTTGATTTTGCTGCGTAACGTGCTTTTTCAGGCATAGCTGCCTATGCCGTAGAAGCAATGCATTCTACGTCAAAAAGCCGCATCGTTCAAGCCGCGACTTGGCAATGGATTTTGCCTTTACAATCGCGCCGCCTGTTTCATTTTTGCCATTGTTCGCCGCATCAGATAAAAAAAACAGCCCGAACCCCACATAAATGACATCGTAAATGTTAGAATCTCATTCCGAGAAAATAAAAACAACGTCATCATCCGTCAACCGACGATTTTATGAAAAAAGAACGCATTATGAAAAACAAATCTTCACGTTGCCCCGGCTCCATCCGTCCGATGATTTACAGCATCGCCTCCGCGCTCGCCCTGATGGGGGCGACGGCAAATGCTGCGACAAGCGAGTTCGCCAAAGTCCCACTGTATCTGCAAAATGAATCTAAAATCGATAAACAGCCTGCAGTAAAGCACAACATCATGCTGTTTATTGATGATTCGGGCAGTATGGCGTATAGCTCTACAAACGGTTTACCTATTGAGGCACGATATGGTAATACGACCCATGAATCAAGGATGGATGTTGCCAAAAGAGCTCTACGTAAAGTGCTGGGTAAATATGGCAAAGATTTTAATTGGGCATTACAAACTTTGAATAACTCGGGAGGAGCAGATACTACCAATGCTAATAAATTTGCTGTGCCGGCAACCGATATTGCAGATAGGGTAAAATATATTAATCCAGAGGGGGGGACTCCGACTACCTCACGTTATTTCGAGTTGGTCAGTCAAATTGTGATGCCGAGTGTGAAATACCGTTGTCAGAAATCATATGTGGTTTTGATGTCGGATGGTGATGCTAACTTAAGTTGCAGTTTATGGGATAGGAGGAGTGGAGAAAATTTAGGAGGACCTGATTTTAGGTATGGTTATGATCGTTACTCGAAATATTACAATAAAAATATATATATAAGTAACCCATTTGATGAGGATAGCATTCTATACAATGAGGCATATAATTATTTTGGTGCTAGACCTCATGGCTTATGTCAATATGAACAAGGAGGCGCGTACGATACTTATTGGGACAGAAATGATGGCTTAGCCTTCTTTAGCAAAAAACTTGCGGAAAAGGATTTTAAAACCGAAGGAACGGATGATGCAGGTAAAAGCTGGAACGGCGATCCTAAAGATCCAGCGGATTACAGCAAACAACTGGTGCAGACCTTTACCGTAGGCTTCGGGCAAGGTATTACGCCTTCAGGCAAGAGATATTTACAGCTGGCTGCCAGCCGCCCTGAATATTATTACGAGGCAGATAAATCCGAAAGTTTGTCGAAGGCATTTAACGACATTGTAGAGCAGATTAAATCTGATACGAAAAATGTGGGTTATGACGATGTAGGTGCGACCGCGCCTGCAACGACCAGCAGCAGCCTTCCTGGTATGTCGGCAGTTATCGGCTTGAAAACGAACTCTTGGAGCAGCCAGATTATTTTCCAAAGATTAGGGAAGGATGGCCGACGCAGTGAAGAATTGAAACAGTACCCGTCGTTTGCAAACCGTAAAACCCTGATTAATACGGGTTCCAGTACTTATTTTATTAATAATATTCCCAATAATACTTTAAACAATGCCTATTTTGATATTGCAGATAATGGTAAAAATTCGGGTGAGTGGAGTGATTTGCTGAATTGGACGGGTCGTGTTGGTAATGATAAATCAATACAAGATAAGTCAAAAAACACACCATACAGTCAGGTTTACCGTATTCGGGAAGGTGATCAGCGCGATTTGGGCGATATTTTGGACGGTTCGGTTGCCGCTGTCGGTAATAAGACCAAATATAAAGTTGGCAACGATACTATCGAGCGTCAGAAATATATGGTTGCGGCTGCGAATGACGGCATGGTGCATTTGTTCCAAACCTCGTCAGATGCAAATCATCCGTATGAGCTGAAAGTCAGTTACATTCCTTCGACAATGGAGCGGGATGTCGCAGACGGCAATAATGTGAAAACAGTTACTTTGGCAAAGGTTTTGAAAAATATTGCCAAAGACAGCTATACATCGTCTATTACCAATCATGAATATATGATTAACGGCGGATTTACCTTGCGTCAGACTCCGGAAAATGATACTCAGCGCGTATTTATGTTCGGTGCGATGGGGCAAGGTGGTCGTGGTGCGTATGCCCTGAATATCGGCGGTAATGTAGATAAAGCTACCAAAACAGGTTTGGATGTCGCCGATACCGAATGGAATAAAACAGTTCCATTGTTTGAAACCATTAAAGGTGAGAAAAACACATTGGGCTATACCATCGGTACGCCGCAAATCGGACGCGTCTCAGTTAACAGACCTGCTGATAACGGGCGTGTAGATACAAAAGAAAACATTCGCTATGCGGGTTTTCTTGCCAGCGGTTATCGTGTTGAAGATAAAACCGATGCGAAAAACGAAACTGCATTATACATATATGAAATGTTAGGCAAGGAAGTCGGTACGGGCGATAAACGCGGTAGCGGTACAGGTAAAGCACCGGGCGAATTGTTGAAAAAAATCGAAGTCGAAGGCGGTGTAGGCGGTCTGTCCACGCCGACCCTTGTGGACACCGATTTTGACGGTGTAATTGATGTTGCCTATGCGGGCGACCGTGGCGGCAATATGTATCGTTTCGACCTGCGCGGCGAAAAACCAGACAACTGGAAGGCTGTTAAAATCTTTACGGGTTCGCCCAGCAAACCGATTACCTCCGCGCCCGCCGTTTCCCGCCGCAGAGCAAACGAATATGTCGTGATTTTCGGTACGGGCAGTGAGATTTATCAAAATGATCTGACCAATAAAGACAAGCAGTCTATTTACGGTATTTATGAAGATTTGACACCGAATCAGACCGTAACCGCTGCTTCCGAAAGTGATTTGCAACAACAAGAGTTTCGTCCTGAAGAAAAAGGAAAAGAAGGTTATATTTATCTAACTAACAACCAGGTTGCCAAAACCCAAAAAGGTTGGAAAATCGATTTGCGTGATGGTGAACGGGTAAACGTCAAACCGACTATGATCTTGCGTACTGCTGTTGTGACTGTGCGTCGTTATGATTCTGTTACAGAAGAAAAATCTGCTGGTGCCGATGTTTGTTTGCCAACCAGTACAAGTGTAAAAACTGTGGCAAAAACTTCGTTCATTGGTGTGAATGCTGATAATGGAGGTGCATTGAACGCACGCAACGCACGCTTTACACCTGATAATGTTATCCGAAAATTGGACGGCTTCGGTATGCAATACGCCAATGGTTTGACTCGGGATGGGGTTATCAGCTTTACCTTCCTCAATCCGAGCAAATTGGATGATTCCCCTGTGACCGCAGACGGGGACTCAGGAGGTACGGGTACGGATAAAGAGCTATCAGTTACGTCGAGTACGCCAAATAATAAATGCTTCTCCAATAAAGCAACCCGCAGCCTGCTGTTAAATAAGGGGGAGTCTTTGACAGTAGAAGGCCGTATTTGCGGTCTGCAACGTATCAGCTGGCGCGAGCTGTTTTTCTGATTGGTTCGTGTAAGCGTATGAAGACCAAGAGGTCGTCTGAAAACGTGGAAACAGGTTTTCAGACGACCTTTGTTTTATAGTGGATTATAGTGGATTAACTTTAAACCAGTACGGCGTTGCCTCGCCTTAGCTCAAA
>CAUOMQ010000113.1:0-8926 GCA_963456805.1 uncultured Neisseria sp.
AACCTGTGTTTGGGGTTTCGGTTGTCGGGGGAAAAGGAATTTTGCAAAGGTCTCTTCATATGGATTGGGACAGATGTCATGAAGATTATGTCTATGATGGTTGGTTTTCTAAGGCGATGGACTTTGGGTATTTGATACCGGACGAATTGTGTTATTGGAAAATTGAAGGACGGGATTATTGGAAATTTCGGCAATTATAAAAATAAACAAATGATACAAGTCGTAGTCTGCCCAAAACCTGAAGGAGAGAGGCTGAGGTACGCACGAGGTTAGAAGGTTAGATAAGTGATATTCCCATCATTTGATAAAGGGTCGTCTGAAAGTTGGACAATCGTTTCAGCAGGTGTAGGTCGGATTCTAGAATCTGACAGCTTCATACGAGAGATTTTGTCGGATACAAGTATCCGACCTACAAATTTTGGATAATAAAAGGTCGTTTGAAAAACTTTTCAGACGACTTTTTCTTCACTAGCCTCTACTTTGCTATCACTCTTTCTTTCAAAGTCTTCAACACACTTTTTACCGTCTTAATTCTCATCTCCACATCCTCCATCTGAGCCGTAAACTTCAACTTATCCGCTCCAGCCAGCCGATATTTTTTATCCGTCTGAATCAGCAGGATGATTTCTGTCGGGTCGATTTGGTGGTGTTTGCCGAAGGTAACGGTAACGGCTTCGCCGGTGGCGTCGATGGCGTCTATGCCCAATTCTTTTGCGGCGAGTCGCAGGTGGTGGCTTTCGATGAGGGTTTTAACGGGTTGTTCGGGCAGGCCGAAGCGGTCGACGAGTTCTTCGTGTATGGCGTTGATTTGCTGTACGGTTTCGCAGACGGCGAGGCGTTTGTAGAGGACGAGCCGTTCGTGGATGTCGGGGCAGTAGCTTTCGGGCAGCAGGGCGGGACTGTGCAGTTTGATTTCGGTGGTGATGCCCAGCGGTGCGTCGAGGTCGGGCTGGCGGCCTTTTTTAAGGTCGCGCACGGCTTGTTTGAGCATTTCGGTGTAGAGCGTGAAGCCGACCTGCATCATTTCGCCGGACTGTCCTTCGCCGAGGATTTCGCCTGCGCCGCGGATTTCCAAATCCTGCATGGCGAGGGTGAAACCTGCGCCGAGTTCGTCTGCCGCTGCGATGGCGTCGAGGCGTTTTTCTGCGTCTTTGGTGATGTATTCGGGCGTGAGCAAGTAGGCGTAGGCTTGGTGGTGGCTGCGGCCGACACGCCCACGAAGCTGGTGCAATTGTGCCAGTCCGAATTTGTCAGCGCGGTTGATGATGATGGTGTTGGCGTTGGGGATGTCGATGCCGGTTTCGATGATGGTGGAACAGAGCAACACGTTAAATCGTTGCTGTAAAAAGTCGCGCATGACTTGTTCCAGCTCGCGCTCGCGCAGTTGTCCGTGCGCTACGCCGATGCGGGCTTCGGGCAGCAGGGTTTCCAGCCGCTCGCGCATATTTTCAATCGTATCCACTTCATTGTGCAGGAAAAATACCTGCCCGCCACGTTTGAGTTCGCGCAACACGGCTTCGCGCACGCTGCCTTCGCTGAACGGTTTGACAAAGGTTTTGACGGCGAGGCGGCGGCTGGGCGCGGTGGTAATCAGCGAGAAGTCGCGCAGACCTTCGAGCGCCATGCTGAGGGTGCGCGGAATCGGTGTGGCGGTCATGGTGAGGATGTCCACGTTGGCGCGCAGGCGTTTGAGCTGCTCTTTCTGGCGCACGCCGAAACGGTGTTCTTCATCGATAATCACTAAACCTAAGTTTTTGAATTTGATGTCATCCTGCACCAATTTGTGCGTGCCAATAACGATATCGACCGTGCCGTCCGCCATGCCTTCGAGCGCGGCTTTGGTGGCTTTGCTGTTGTTGAAACGCGAAAGGCTGGCGACTTTTACGGGGAAATCGGCGAAGCGGTCGGCGAAATTTTGTGCGTGCTGCTCGACCAAAAGCGTGGTCGGGGCGAGTACGGAGACTTGTTTGCCGCCCATCACCGCCACAAACGCGGCGCGCAGGGCGACTTCGGTTTTGCCGAAACCGACATCACCGCACACGAGGCGGTCCATCGGCTTCGCCTGCGTCAAATCTTTAATCACGGCGGCAATGGCGGCGGCCTGGTCTTCGGTTTCCTCGTAGCCGAAGCCGTCGGCAAACGCCTGATAGTCCAACTCGTTGATTTCAAACTTGTGTCCCGATTGGGCGGCGCGCTGCGCATAGAGGTTGAGCAACTCGGCGGCGGTGTCGCGCGCTTTTTCGGCGGCTTTGCGTTTCGCCTTGTTCCACGCGCCGCTGCCGAGCTTGTGCATGGTAACGTTTTCATGCGCCTGGCCGGAGTAGCGGCTGATTAAATGCAGTTGCGAAACAGGTACATAAAGCTGCGCTTCGCCCGCGTATTCGAGCAACATCATTTCGTTGGTTTCGCCGCCCAAATCCATCGTTACCAAGCCCATATACCGCCCGATGCCGTGTTCTTCGTGAACGACGGGGTCGCCGATGTTGATTTCGGCAAGGTCGCGTAACAGGCCGTCTGAAACGGCGGCGTGTTTCTTGCGGCGGTTGTGGACGCGCGAACGGGCGACGTATTGGTAGAGCTCGGATTCGGTGATGACGGCGATGGCACTTTGGGCTGCAACCGCTTTGCCCTCTCCCCAACCCTCCCCCACGGGGGAGGGGATAGGTTGCTGTCGGATTTGCCCGTGCAGACTACTTTCGCTGGGGTACAGGCTGCTTTCGGTTTTCAGGTCGTCTGAAACGGCTGCTGCATTCTGTTCCCTCTCCTGTGGGAGAGGGTTTGTTGCGGCTGTGGAAAATTCGGTTTGAGCGGCAACCGTTTTACCTTCTCCCTCGGAGTCGGGAGTAGGTTGCTGTTGGCTCGGGGATTGCAGCCCGCCCAGTTTGAATCCGTATGCCAACGGCGCCACTGTAATCATCAGCGGCTCGTGCGCCGATAAAAAGCCCTGCCAGTCGGACACAGGTTTGGCTTTCAAGCCGTTTTGCTGCAAGAAACCGAGCATGGTTTCGCGCCGTCCCAGACTTTCGGCGCACAGCAAAATCCGTCCGTCAAAGGTCGTCTGAAAATCCTTCAATGCCTGCAACGGCTCGTCGGATTGGCGGTTGACGGCAAGGTCGGGCAGGGTGTGTTCCTTGCCGGAAACATCGGGCAGCACCTGTCCGTAGTTTTTCAGACGGCCCGCGAATACATCGGCAGAGAGATACAAATGCTGTGGAAGCAAAGGCGGATAGGTTTCGTCGCCCTGTGCCATGGTGTAACGCGATTTGACGTCGCCCCAAAAGCGGTTTGCCTCGGCATGAACATCTCTCAAAGAGACAAACAGCGCGTCTTCGCCGATGTAGTCAAACAGCGTTTCCAGCTCGTTTTCAAAAAACAGCGGCAGGTAGTATTCCACGCCCGCGCCGAAGTGGCCGTTGCTGACGGCTTTGTACACGGCGGCATCGTTCGGATTGCCATCGACTTCCTCGCGGAAGCGGCTGCGGAAGATTTTTTGTGCCTCGCTGTCGGTGGGGAACTCGTGCGCCGGCAGCAGGCGGATTTCGGAAACGGGGGAGATGGTGCGCTGTGTGTCGGTGTCAAAGGTTTTGATGCTGTCGATTTCATCGTCGAACAAATCGATGCGGTAGGGCATTTCGCTGCCCATCGGGAATAAATCCACAATGCCGCCGCGCACGGCAAACTCGCCCGCCGCGACAACATGGGAAACATGGTTGTAGCCCGCGTCCACCAAATCGGTTTTCAGACGACCTATATCCAAAGTCTGCCCCGTTTTCAGCCAAAACGTGCGCCCCGCCAGAAACGGCACGGGCGGCAGCTTCTGCATCGCCGTGGCAACCGGCACAAACAACACATCCGCCGCGCCGCTCTTAATCTGCCACAACGCCGACAGCCGCTCCGACACCAAATCCTGATGCGGCGAAAAACGCTCGTAAGGCAGCGTTTCCCAGTCCGGCAGGAACACCGCCGTATCGTGCGGACGGAAAAACCGCCATGCAGTCTGAAGGCGCAACGCCTGTTCCGCATCTTGGGTCAGCACGACTTTGAGCCGCTTATGCGGCAGATAACGCGCCAAAGCCAGCGGCAGCGAGCCTTGCGAAAGATTGAGCCAACGGGATTTTTCACGGGGTTTGGGGATAGGGTAGTTCATGGCGTAGGGACAATGGCTTGCGGCAGCCGGAAAATTTTTCGGGCCGCCGTGGTAGGTTGTAAAAGCGGGATTTTAGCAGATTAAAAGCGGGTATAAGGGATAGGATGGTTTGGTTGTTTTTCAGACGACCTTTTTATGCCAGAGGGTCGTCTGAAAATGTTTGTCCGTAAAAACCGATTGAAATGGATAGACTGAATATTACGGTTTGTCCGGATAAGCCAATAACGGGCTGAAGTCCGCTTTCCAAATATCCAGTTCATACAGTTGACCGTCGCTGTAAGAATATAGGGTTGCCAAAACCGGAATGCCGTCTTTATCGTGAAACAGGTATTCGGCGATTGGGATGATTTGTAGCGGGCGCGTTTGGTTTGTATCGCTGGAAAACAGAAAACTGCCCATCGCGCCATCATCGAGCGTGGTGACGCTGTTGGAAAAACGGGTTTCCAATCCGGCATATTGAGGTTTTTTGTTGGACAGAAGAAGATTCAACAAATCGGTTTCGTCTGCCGTCATCGGGCGTTTGTTCAATGGTTCAACTCCATGTGTCTGCCGAAGAAGGGATGGTTCGTCGGGATGTTTTCAGACGACCTTTGGCAGCAGGAAGTCATTCTAGCGGATGCAAGCCGGCAAAGACAGCGGCGGCTTTTTCAGACGACCTGCAAGGGTTTGTGATAAGGTATAAAACGGACCTATTTCTGGGAACGAGGTCGTCTGAAAACGGAGGGGAAGGGTATGCCGCAGCGGAAGTGCAGGCAGCAGGCATTTCAGATTTGCGTTATACTTTTCCCCGTCTGTGTACTTTACTTATGAGAAAGGCAGCAAAATTATGATCTTAGAATTCATTAAAAAACTGTTTGGCGCGACTGGCGGCGCATCGTCTTCGCCAAAACGCGGCGGCTGGAATGAGGAAGAGGGCGTGTATTACGCCAAAGGCAGCTACGATAACGCAGTAGAGTACAACAATGAGTTGATGTGCATTGCCAATTTTATGCTCTACCATATGGAAGACATGAACCAGGCAATGGACAAACGCGATTATGCCCAAGCGGAAAATGTCCGTGTGCAGTGGATAGCCGCGATTCCCAATTACATCGCACAAGCCGATAAATTGGGTGCATACAAAGGCGATGCTTCCCTGTTGAATGCTTTGAAAAGCCATCTGCGTTTCTTTAGCGATTTGATGGAAGACGGCTATAAAAAGCTGATTCAAATCCGCGCTTCCGGCAAACACGGTTCGGAAGAAGATGAAGAGCAATTGGACGAGAACAACGAGAAAATCTTGGACAGTACCGACAAGTTCAATGAAGTGAGCGATGAGTTTTTGGAAAAATTCGAAGACGAATAAACCGTATAGGCGAATTTTGTAAAACGCTATCCTAAAACCAAAAATCCTCTAAATTCCTTACGACAGAATTTAGAGGATTTTTTTCATAAGCCGTTTTCTATAAAAATATAGAGAACCGCTGATTGTCAAAAAGGTCGTCTGAAAACCGGTATGACGGGTTTCGCTACAAGTTTTCAGACGACCTCCGTTCAAACCGCTACGCCTGCCAGTTTGCCGATAAAGCCGGTAACGGCCAACGCCGCCACGCCCCACAGGCACACGCGCAGGACGGCGGGTGCGACGGGTGCGCCACCGAGTTTGGCGGAGGTGTAACCCAGCGCGGCGAGTCCGCATAAAGTGGTTGCCGCCAGCGTAGGAATAAGGGCGGCGGGGGCGGTCAGTGCGACCAGCAGCGGCAGTATGGCGCCGGCGCAGAACGAACCGGCGGAGGCAAGCGCGGCCTGCATGGGCTTGGCGGCGGAGGTTTCGGTGATGCCGATTTCGTCGCGGGCATGGGCGGAGAGCGCGTCGTGTTCCATCAATGCTTGCGCGACTTCGGCGGCAAGTGCGTCGGACAAACCGCGGCGGCGGTAAATTTCGGTCAGTTCTGCCAGTTCGGCATCGGGATTGGCTTCCAATTCGTGGCGTTCTTTGTGCAAATCGGCTTTTTCCGTGTCCGACTGGCTGGATACGGAAACATATTCACCCGCCGCCATCGAGACCGCGCCGCCGATCAGGGCGGAAACGCCCGTCAGCAGCAGGGTTTGGAAATCGGGGGCGGCAGCCGCGACGCCGGTCAGCAGTGAGGCGGTGGAAATCAGGCCGTCGTTCGCGCCCAATACGCTCGCGCGCAGCCAGTTGTTGCGGTTGCTGAAATGGCGTTCGCTGTGTTGTGAATACATGGCAGTGTTCCGGCGGTGTTTTGCGCTATGGTAGCACCGTATCGGTTTATCGGGGCTGCGTAATCATGCGTTTGCACGCTGAAAATCCGTCCACACTTGATAATCATTGTCGCTTAAACAGGTTTGTGGTATAAATCCTAGAAATTTAGCTCTAAACTCTAATAACTGCCGATTAACCGAGAATCATGATGACACACACCGAATCAAGCGCGCAGCCGTCAACTATGGACACGGCTGCTTTTTTAAAGCACATCGAATCCGCATTCCGCCGCATTTTTTCAGACGACCTCAATCTCATGCAATACCTGCCCGAAGACAAATGGCTTGCCTTGAAGCAGGCGGGTTTGCTGTTGCCCTTCCTCGACAAAAAACACGGCGGCCGCAAGGGCAGCCAGTTTGAAATCCAAGAAGTCCTGCGGATTGCGGGGCATTACGGCGTGCCCGTTACCCTGCGTACCGGCATCGAAGGTGCGCTGGTGTTGCAGCCTCTGCAAGAGTTCGGCGACGAAGCGCAAGTCGCGCAAGGTTTGGACATGGTTTTCAAAGGCGAGGGCGGCGGTTTGGGCATTACCGAACCCGAAACCTCCGGCGCGGCGATTGCCCGCGAAATGCAGTCCTACTACGAATACATCGACGAACAAACGATTTACGTCAACGCCGCGAAATATTGGCAGGGCAACTCGCAGAGCGACTTTCTCCTCGTTGCCGCCAAAGAGCGCAAAAACGGCAAACTCTCCAAAGTCATCAACCTGCTGCTCGTTCCCAAGCAATACATCCGCTACGAAGCCCTCGCATCCGAAGGCCTGCGCGCCGTCCGTTACGCCGTCAACCGCATTGATGCCGAAATGCCCGCTGCCGCCGTCATGAAACTCTCGCAGAGCGACGCCGCCGGTTTGCGCGCGTTCCAAAACATCTTTATCCGCAGCCGCCTGCAACTGATCGGCATGACGCACGGCATCATGGAATACATCATTGACAACCTGAACCGATATGTCCGCCACGACATCAAATTCGTCGATTATGAACGCCGCGAAATCCAACGCCGCCATCAGGTTTCCGAGATTCTTTACCGCTACGTCTGCCATTGCGTTTCGCCCGTTGCCCCCGTCGCCCATCAACTGATGGAGGCAAACATCATCAAAACCCTCGCCACGGAATACACTTACGCCGCCGCCCAAATGTTGCAAAAACTCTTGGGCGCGAAGGGTTTTGAACGCGGACACACCGCCAGCAATATCGCTATCGACATCCGCCCATTCACCATCTTCGAAGGTCCGAACGATATGCTTTATGCCGAAATTTACGACCAGTTCGTCCGCGCCACCGCTGAAGAAAAAGAAGCAGGCATTAAGTTGGACAAAAACCAAACCCTGCTTGACCGTCTGCAAACCGACGCACGCTTTGCCGCCGTTGCCCGCGATTACACTTTACCCGAAGACATCCGCGGCTTCCTGCAGGAACGCACCCTGACCGACGCCTGCGCCTTGCAAAAAGTCTTCATCGGCAAAATCATTGCCCGACTCTTCGCCTTCGTACAGGCGGAACACGAAGACACCGCAGCCTTCCTGTTGAACGACATCCGCAAAGACATATTGGACTGCCGATATTGCGGTTGATGGTTTAAGGCAGAGAGGTCGTCTGAAATCGGTTTTCAGACGACCTAGGGAGGATTTTCATATTTTCAATTCAAAAGCAGCTTCGTTACGAAAATCAAATGAATCAATTGATTTAGCCATGTTCATTGACTTTCAGACGACCTCCGAGCCCATGACTCTCTCCAAACTTCCTCTTTGGCAGACGCCCGAACAAGTCTGCGACATCTTACTTGCGCTGCCGGAAAAGCAGCGCAATCGTGCGTTGTACGAACTCGTTTTCCTTTTTGATCATGAAAACCCGCAAGGCCGGACGGAAGCCGAAAGCCAGCTTGCCGCCCTGCGCCTGTTGTGGCATGACCCGCGTTTTCAAGGTTTGGAAAACATCAAACATTGGTTACGCGATGTACTTGGGCTGGACGAGTCAAACGGTTCATGGCTTGCGTTGCAGGGCGATATCGAAACGCTGATGGAAATGCTCCATCCCGAAACCTGCCGCACTTACGGAGAATACGGCGGCATGTTCAAAAGCGCGCAAATGCTCGAACCTTTTGTCGCCCGAATGTTCGAGCGCGATACCGAAGCCTCGCGCAGCATGGCTTGGGACTGTCTGTATTGGAACAAAGAGCTCCGCTGTTTACGCCCCGATTGGGATGAATGGTTGAAAGAAGAAATCCGAAATCTGCGTGGTAAATACGGCGAAAACAAATAGCCGCCGCAACTGATTCAGGTTGACTGAAAGGTGTTTCTGACTTTGAGCAGCTGAAAATCAAACCCGACTGTTTTTTATAGTGGATTAACTATAGTGGATTAAATTTAAATCAGGACAAGGCGACGAAGCCGCGGACAGTACAGATAGTACGGCAAGGCGAGGCAACGCTGTACTGGTTTAAAGTTAATCCACTATAAATCAGGACAAGGCGATGAAGCCGCAGACAGTACAGATAGTACGGAACCGATT